>QHXH01000429.1 GCA_003222855.1 Acidobacteriota bacterium | reverse complement strand
CTGCCTAACATGCCGGACTTCAAACGTGGCGCGTCAACGATCTCGCAGCAGCTGGCGAAGAATCTTTATCTCTCGAGCGAGCGCTCGTTCATGCGCAAAGGTCAGGAAGCAATCATTACTTACTTCATGGAGCGCAACCTGACCAAGCGTCGCATCCTTGAGCTCTATTTGAATGTGATTGAATGGGGCGACGGAATTTACGGAGCGGAAGCCGCGTCACAGTATTATTTTCACAAGCCGGCCGCCTCTTTGAATGCGCGCGAAGCCGCGTTTCTTTCAGCAATGATTCCCAATCCACGCACAGTCTTCAATCCGCAAATTGATCCCAAGCGGGTCGCGCGGCGCCAGCGAGTTATTCTGCGGTTGATGCCAGGCGTGAAAATGCCGCCGGGAACCGGATGAAGCTGGGAACGCGGGCATCCTGCCCGCTCTTTACTCTTACCCCTCAACGCTGACTGATTCAGCGTAAAACGCTATGCGGTCGGCGAGAAAGAAATTGCAGATTGAGCAAGCCGTCACGCTCGTTAGATAAGCAATTGCGATCGGCAAGCCGAGACGTCCGACCAGAAGGCCCATGAAGATCAGATTGCCAATGATCGAAACCGCGCCATTCGTTATGTTGAACTTGACCAGCCGCCGCAGGGTTTCCCCTCGTGTTGCCGAAGGTCGATCGCTCCACGTCCAACGTTGATGCCAGACAAAGTTATTTAGTACTGCCAACTCAACAGCCGCAGCGGTCGCCGCCAGATAGCCCAACGGATGCGGGCTGTGTGTCAAAACAAAAAGTGCGCCGGTTTGTAGAGCAAACCCGACGATGCCAACCACATTGAACCTTATGAAGTGAATCATTACAGTCGTATCTCGATTTAGCCAAACGGCGTTTAGAGTACCGACTTCAGCACATGAGGTCAGTACCGGGAGCGGTAGCGACCGGGTCGCACCGTATCCCAGGAATCGACATTGCTAACATTGGTTAACCCGGTCGCTACCGCTCCCGGTACTGACTCCATCACCCCAACTAAAGTTGGTGCTCTGATTTCCGACAAGCTTTAGCTTGTCGAAGCTTTGGCAACAAACTGAAGTTCGTCGGACATTCATTTCAAACTGCGTCACTGCTCTTTGCCGTTACTGTTTAGGCAGGCGCTCTAATTTGTAGAGGGCATGCGTATGCTGGATGGACAGGACCATCAGAATAAATGCCATCCCGATGATGGCGATTACGCCACCGAGATCGTAGAGCAAATAACGGCGGTGATAATCCCTGGGGTGGTAGATAAGAAAGACGTTGCCGATCATCAGCAGCAGGCGCATTTCAGTGGGGCCCATTTTCCACTGTGAGATCTTGAAGAGTCCGAGCGAGTAGGCTGCCAGATACGAATTGATGGCCAGCATGAAATAGACGATCAATAATCCGCCCGCCACGCGCTCGCTCATATAACCGGAGAGGGCGAGGCCGAAAAGCAGGAACAGCGCGCCAAACGTATCGATAATGTGGTCCACATAGAATCCGTATCGCGGGCGCTGTCGATCCCGGTATCGCGCCAACGTTCCATCCAGGCTGTCGCCAAACCAGTTCAGGAAAATGAAGACATTCACCAGGTGCAGCATCAGCGGATTGTGCTTGCTGAGGGCGTAACACGCTCCGGCTCCAATCATACCGATGAGCCCCAGAACCGAGAGGTGATCGGAATTCACCCACGCCGGCATGCGCCGCGCGAATCCATAAAGCGCGGCCCTTTCGAGCGGAGCCAGAATACTTGTCTGCTCTCGCTGAGCATCACGAAAAGCTCGGGTTTTTTTCCCGGCTTCGCCTTCCATGTTGGCTTGGCCCCCGGTTTCGGTCTCGATCGTGAGTTCCATTTGCATGAGATTTATTTCCGAAGAATCAAAACGAATAGTATTGCGGTCGGTTTCCGGATGAAACAGTTCTTGTCAGGGCTAAGTCACTCAACGAGCCATCGAAGATGGCGGCAGAGTGTAGCCCCGGGCGTAAGCCCGGGGTAACGACATTAATAAGAAATCTAGAGCCCTCGAAGAGGGCGACAGATTTCGTTACGGAACCGCTCGCGGTAGCGAGCGGGTAATGTGGCTCATAACCCGCTTGCTACCGCAAGCGGTTCTGTACCTGTTCTGTCGCCCTCACGGGGCTCCGTCTTGTTTTGCGCGAGAAAACCCCGAGCTTACGCCCGGTGCTACACTCTGCCGCCTGCGCAGCGGGCTCGTTGAATCATCCGCTGCCTGTCGCCCCTTTTGATATCGAAGCCGGCGTGAAGTCTTCGGAGGTTTCTTCTGACTTTCCAGCGATTAGTTCTGGAAACAAGCCACCTTCGTCCAGGCCAAGCGCCCGAGGAGTCCTATCGATCGGCTCCACCTCCCCGATGTCCTCACCTGTGGTCGCGCCGAGCTCCTTGAACTTTCTCGCAGTTCTAAGCACACGTCCTTCGAGTGAACCCACCCCCTCGTTGTACGACTCAAGTGCTCGCTTTAGGCCCGCGCCTATGTTCTCAAAGTGCCTCGTGAAGACACGAAGGCGATTGTATAAATCCCTGCCGAGCTTACTTATTTCCTGGGCGCTCGCGGCTATTTGCTCCTGCTGCCATCCATAGGAAACAGCCTTAAGCAGGGCAATCAGAGTTGTTGGCGTCGCAAGAATCACGCGTTGCTGAACACCGAACTCAATCAGACTCGGATCCTGTTCCAGAGC
>QHXH01000428.1 GCA_003222855.1 Acidobacteriota bacterium | reverse complement strand
CGTTTCCCAGATAATTGATTGTGAAAGGCGTGATGTCGGTGTTGTAGTAATAGGTGGCCCAGTCTGAAATTCCGGCGCCGACCGAAATCGCTACGAAGCGATCGGTTGAAGTGGTCAGAAACGCTGATATATAGCCGCCCTGGCTCCAACCCATGCAACCGACTTTGTCTTTGTCGACCCAGCCTTTGCTTATCAAGTAGTCCACGCCGGACAAAACGTCCCACGCGTCGCCCACGCCGAGATTGCCCACATTGAGTTTGCGAAACCGTTCGCCATAGCCGGCGCTGCCGCGATAGTTCACTTTCAGAATCAGCGCGCCGCGCGCGGCCCAGATGTCTGACGGATAATAGCGAGAGTCCGGCGTCAGAAGCAGCGGCCGATCGATTCCCGTGGGCCCGCCGTGAATGATGCAGAGCAGTGGATACTTCTTTGTCGCATCAAAATTTGCCGGCTTGATCAGGATTCCTTCGATAGTCGTGCCGTCCTGACTCTTCCAGGAAATGACTTCGCGGGTGCCGAGTGTGAACGACTTTGCCTGTTCGTTCATGTTGGTGAGTTTGCGCGGCGCGAAGCGTCGCATGTCAGAGAGAAATACTTCGTTCATGCTGGCCGGTGAGCCGGCTACGAAAGCCATTGCGTCGCCATTTCGCGTCAAGGAAAAACCGCCTGCCATCAGATCGTCAGGAGATGAGACCCGGGTGATCTTGCTGGAAGGAGCGACGCGGAATAGATGAGAAGCAGTTTTTTGTTGGGCGGTGAAATAGATGCCGTCAGGCTTCCAGTCCAGCAGCCCCGGGCTTTCGTCAAAGCTGTCTGTTATGGATCTGGGCGTGCCCCCGTCAACGCCGACCACAGCCAGCCGCGTATTGCTGGCGAAAAACGTCGTGTTGCCCATCGCCGAGGAGAACACAATCTGCTTTCCGTCAGGCGAAAAGCGCGGATTGTTATCAGGCCCGGGCTGCCCGACGATCTTCTTCACTGAGTCATCGCCGAGCTTCAGCAGATAGATGTCAGAGGTCACACCCTGGATCAGA
>QHXH01000427.1 GCA_003222855.1 Acidobacteriota bacterium | reverse complement strand
AAAGCTGTGCCGCCCAGTTTGTTCTTCACGTTCGTATTCGCTCCCGCATCGAGCAACATACCCAGAATAGTGATGTTTTCGAGCCAGGCGGCGCCGTGGACCGCCGCGTCTCCATCATGGTCCTGATGATTTACATCCGACCCTTTTTGGATGAGCGTCCGGACGGCATCGGGACGTTGATGCCAAGCCGCCACCATCAGCGGAGTCATGCCGTCAGGGCTTTCTGCTTTAACATCGACGTCTGCTTGCGACAGCAAACGATCTGCAACCTCAACTCGATCTTCCTTCAACGCCAACAGCAGCGCAGTCCAATCACTTCGTCCCTTCGCATTAGCATCCGCGCCGGCCTTTAGCAGGACGTTTACGATCTGTAAATCGCCGCGCGCAGCCGCTGCTGTTAGTGCCGTGTCTCCATTTTCGTCGCGAGCATTCGCGTTCATGCCGGCGCTAATGAAACCATTGACGGCGATCGCATCGCTGGCGGCGGCAGCACGGAAAAACGATCCTTCGTCAAATTCATACCCACGTAGTTTCAGAAATCGTTTAGCCGCTTCAGGCGACGCTTCGTAACCTTCCCTCTCAGCACAAGCGGAAAGCAGGCACACGGCCGCCAATAACACTACCTTAATCGATCGTGAAGTTCTTATTTGGCGCACGGCGACACCTCAGTGCGAGTGATCCGCACGGGCACTTGCGGTTTTTCATTCTCAGACGGCGCCCGATTGATTGCGTCAGCGACTTCGAGGCCACGACGGACGCGACCGAAGGCCGAGAACTTGCCGTCAAGGTGCGGACCGTCCCCGACGAGAATGAAAAAATGCGTGGTAGCGCTGTTTGCCTCTTCTGAGCGCGCCATCGATACCACTCCGCGCACGTGTTTCAAATCACTTGGCTCGTCCGGAAGATGCTTCTGCGCGCGACTGGAAAGCTGCGCGCTCCATTTGTCGCTCGTCGAAAGGTTTCCACCTTGAATGACAAAACCGGGAACGACGCGCGAAAAAGTCGTCGTCTCGAGCGTACCCGCGGCAGCGAGGTTAAGAAAGCTGCGCACTGTCTCAGGCGCTTTCGCGGGAAGCATCTCGATGATGAGTGCTCCCTGCTCTGTTTCGAGCGTGACGCACTGACCGCTCATCTTTTCGATCGAGGCGCCATCGAAAGGCTCTGCTTTCGGTGGCGCAGAGTCTGCCGGTCGAGCGTTGGCTTTCTTGAGCGTCTCTGAGTTGGGAACAGGATTCTGAGCTGTAGCTGAAGGAGATAACACTCCTAAGAAAGCAATAACAAGAAATCCAGATCGCGTCCAAGTCGGCGGCCATGCAAAGAGCTGTGTCGTTATTGAAGCGCCGCAGAGTGGCGCGATGTTTATAGAAGCCGCGCGCTTCATTCCGGAGCGGAGCTCCTTTAGGAGCGCTACTATTCTTTCGCCGATAAATCGGCTTTTTAGATCATACTGAAGTTTCGTATCTGGAAACATTTCGTCCCTCCGAGACTTCAGGCGATGTTCCAGTTCAGCTTGATCGTGGCACGCGCATCTTGCGCGTGGTTCACGGGCGGGACGCCCGTGCCACCTCACAATCCTTTCTCAGCCAGTTCGATCGCGCTGAACATTGCGCGTGCTTTGTTCACGCATTCCTGAAACTCTGCGGCCGGAACTGAATCAGCAACGATTCCGGCGCCCGCCTGCACGGTAGCTACACCGTCGCGCAGCTCGATTGTGCGAATTGCGATGCATGAATCCAGGTTCTCGGCGTAATCAACGTAGAGAATTGCTCCTGCGTAAACGCCGCGCGGCGCCGGCTCGAGCTCTTCAATGATTTGCATGGCGCGAATTTTTGGCGCGCCCGTGACGGTGCCGGCAGGAAAACACGCCGCCAGAGCATCGAAACGATCCAAATCATCGCGCAGTTTCGATGCGACGCTGGAAACAAGGTGCTGAACGTGTGAGTACCGCTCGATGCTCATCAACTGTTCCACCCGCACTGAGCCATATTCCGAGACTCGGCCCAAATCGTTGCGCCCCAAGTCGACGAGCATTATGTGTTCCGCAACTTCCTTCTCGTCATTGCGCATTTCTTCGCCGAGTTTCAAATCGGCCGTCTCCGTAAGCCCACGTCTGCGCGTACCGGCGATGGGTCGATATTCCAAGTTTCGATTCGAACAGCGCACCAGCATTTCGGGCGAAGCTCCGATAATCGTCTCGTCACCCATGCGCAGAAAGTACATATAGGGCGACGGGTTCGTCGCCCGCAGCGCGCGATAGATCGCCAGCGGTGCAGCGCAGGTAGGCTTCGCGAATTGTTGTGCGATGACGGCCTGATAACAATCGCCGGCCGCGATGTATTCCTTAACTTGTTCGACCGCCGCTTCGAAATCTTCGCGCGGCCAATTCGATTCAACTCCGAGGTTACTCTTGTCGCAACTTTGCGGTTCATTCGGCGGCGGCAATTCCCGATTGAGCTGCCGTTCAATTTCAGCAGTTTCGGCGAGGGCGCGCTCGTACAATTCCCGCAGTCTTTGCTTATCTCGCGCAGCTTCGTCAACGAAAACCACGCTCGTGATTTCCATCTGCTGTCGCACGCGATCGAATGCAACAATGTTCCTAAAGAACATCCAGACTGCTTCGTCGCCGGACGACTCGTGGCTATCAACGGAAAGGACAGGTTCGAACCAACGAGCAGCATCGTACGCCAAATAGCCGACCGCGCCTCCCGCCAACGGCGCAAGGCCGGGCCGTTGCGCAAGTTTCTTTTCGGAAAAGTATTGGCGGAGGAAATCGATCCCTTTCTGACTAAGGATCTCGCGCTTCCCGTTTCTTTCGATGATTGTCTGCGCGCCATTGGCGCGCGCAACCATCCAGGGATTTGCGCCGATAAATGAGTACCGCGCCACGTGCTCGCCGCCTTCAATGGATTCGAGCAGAAATGCGTGCGGCGCATCTCCGGCAATGCGCAGGAACGCGCCAACAGGTGTTTGCAAATCCGCGAGCACGCTGCGCACCACCGGCACGACGTTGCCGCGCCGCGCTTCGGCTGCGAATTCTTCAAAGGTTGAGGGCGTAAGATTCAGCATTGCGATTACGATTCGTTTTTATAACATGCTGGCGGGAAGGAGATCGAATCGACGGCTGTTCCTAATATGGTAAGAGCCAGGTTGATGATTTCTCATTCACAGCTCGCTTCAGGAGTCTGTCGGAAAAGTTCTCCGTGGTTCTCTGT
>QHXH01000426.1 GCA_003222855.1 Acidobacteriota bacterium | reverse complement strand
AGTTCGTCGCTGATGAACTCTCCCGTCGCGTAGTTGTAGTAAACCTTGTTCTTCTGCTCTTCCTCTTTGGTGAATGAGACGTGATAGTCGAAGTTGAAATCGTTGCCCTGCGATGACAGCCATTTGAAGCGCCAGCCCAGACGTTTCTTGTAGGCTTCGAGTTTGGACAACGGTGCTCGTGAGATCGCAACGAACGTGACATCGCGATGCGGGAGATGCCAGTTGGCGCCGTCAAAGTGATCCGCCAAATAGGAGCAGCTTTTGCAACCTTCGTCCCAGTCGGGACCGAACATGAAATGATAAACGATCAACTGACTGCGCCCGTCGAAAAGATCGGCCAGGGTTTCCTTGCCATCCGGCCCTTCGAATACGTAATTCTTGTCGATCTTCACCATCGGGAGGCTCCGTCGGGCGGCGCTGAGCGCATCGCGCTGGCGAGTAAATTCTTTTTCTCGCGTCAGCAAGTCCTTCCGCGCCACGAGCCACTCAGCCTCGGACACGATCTCTCGATTCAATTCCGTTTCTACTAGTTTCACTTCGTTTTTCCTTTCTTTGATTTCCTTGCGTTGCTGCTTTTCGAGGCGGCCCGGGCGGCGCGGAGTTGCACCAGGCCGGGTCGATCTTCAGCGGTCGTATTTGGTTCGTCGTGCCAGATCCACCATTCATACGGCGGAGTCTGGGGGTAGCCCTCCGGCGAGTCCTCCCACTCCTCCTGGCGCCCGAGCGCAGTGATGTCGAGGTAGTTCCAAGTGTTCCCCATCTGCTCATCGCCGCGATTGTTGATGAAGTAGGTGCGGAACACGCTGTCGCCATCGCGGATGAACGCGTTCGTGCCGTGCCACTCGTCCACGCCGAAGTCCTTGTCGAAGTCGTCTGTTATGGTGTACCAGGGCATCTCCCATCCCATCCGCGCCTTTACGCGCGCGATGTCCTTCTGCGACGCGCGCGAGGCGAACGCGAGCGTGGTATTGCGAACGTTCAGATGGGCGACGTGCGCGACCTGGTCGGCCACCATGGAGCAGCCAACACACGCATGCTCGGGCCACCCTTTCACGCCGGGTTCGAGGAACGCGCGGTAGAGGATCAGCTGACGGCGGCCCTCGAACAGGTCGAGCAGGCGCACTTTGCCCTTGGGTCCGTCGAACTTGTAATTCTTCTCCACGGCCAGCCACGGCATCCGGCGACGCTCGGCCGCCAACGCGTCACGGGCGCGGGTCAACTCCTTCTCCTTCACCAGCAGCTGCTGACGCGCAGTCTCCCACTCCTGCGCTGAAACGATCGTTGGTGTCTTCATTTCAATTAGTTTCATTTTTTGTTCCTCTGATTTTCTCTTTGCTTCTTTCGTTTAAGAAATTTCGAGAGCGCGAATGTGGTCAACCCGCCGCTCGAAGTCGCGCCGATTGCGACCAAAACGAGATTGGCGAAGCATGCGGGACACATGGTTACTTATTCCCTTTCTTGGCCACAGCTTTGTTTGTTTTTTCCAAATAGACAGCCAAGCGGTCGAGCGAGCCTTCCCAGAACTTGCGATACTCCTCGACCCATTTTGCGGCTTGCTTGAGCGGCTTCGCGTCCAATTGCATTTCATGAACGCGGCCGTAACGCCGACGGCGAAGCAGTCCAGCTTTCTCGAGAACGCGCAAATGTTTTGAGACCGCCGGCAAAGACATCGCGTGCGGCCTGGCCAAATCGGTCACGCACCGCTCGCCGCGGGCGAGATGGGCGAGGAGGAGGCGGCGGGTGGGATCGGCCAGGGCGGCGAAGGTGCGATTCAATGTTCGTGAACTATATTTAACCATCTGGTTAAATATCTAACAGAACGTTCTCCTTCATGCAAACAATTTCTTTCGGCCATCTTTCGGGCGTCCTCTGTCACCCTTAGCTCGCTGCCTTCTACAGCAGTTTGCTAATCGCGTCGGCGGCCGCCAGAAGCGGCCAAGCCGAAATCGCCAGGAGGGCGGCGAACACAAGCGCTTCAATGGCGAACTCGATCTGATTCTCGCCCGCGAAAAAAACGCGGGCGAATTGGCCGAGCGATCGACGCGCTGTCGATCTTGTTACCTTCTTATCTTTGCCGATTGTTCGTTGAATCTTTATCACGCGCATGACTCAGCGTACGCCGCGCGTTATCGCGGTCAGGTTACGAATTGTCAAAACGACGTGACAATTCAGTAACAACGCGCGCCGCGCCGCGCGGAGTTCAACTGGTCGCGGCCAGCGCGCAATGTTCGTCGCAGAAACGCCGGATTTGATTGTCGATCTTGTCCCGAACGCGTCGGGTTTGTTCCAGTTTTTCTTCGAGCGGGCCGGAGAATTTCGAAGGATCGGGGAACGACCAATGGAATCGCGTCGCTACACCGGGAAAAATTGGGCAACTCTCGGCTTCTGACTCGTCGCAAACCGTGATCACGTAGGCGAACAATTCGCCCGATTTGAAAACATCGAACACGGCCTGGGTTTTGTTTTTCGAAATATCGATCCCGGCTTCGCGGAGTACGTCGACGGCCAACGGATTCAATTTACCCGGTTCGAGGCCCGCACTCTCGGCTTCGAAAAGTTCGCCGCACCTGTTGTTCAATAGCGCCGCCGCTATCTGACTGCGTGCGCTATTGTGCACGCAAATGAAGAGCACTTTCTTTTTCATAGGAGATTGTTTTACGCGCAGCAACCTTGCGCATCGCCGCTTCCGGCGCGGTCTCGTGCCTTGCACGTGGTAGACGGCGGCTCGAGAAGAAACCGAATTGTGCCGGCATCTTCCTGCACATCGCCGACGTAATAAGCTGTTGGGAAAAAGTTATCGTCTCCGTATTCGATTCGCACCTCCGCCTCCTCATCCACCGACACCAGACCCCGGACTTTGTCGTAAATGTGAGCGAACTTGCCGGCTTTCATGTAATCGCCATCCGGGTCTTGGGGGACCCAAAGCTGTAGAATTGTTTCGTTCCATCGGTTCTTTTGACCGCCGCAATCAACCGTGTCGTATGCCACCGCCTTGATCTCGGTGAGGTGATAGCCGCGATGAACGACCTGCCCGTGTGTGTTCGCGAAAAGAAGTTGTTTGTCGGGTAACTGACGAAGGGCCGCGATGAAATCTCTCGTTTTCATAACCCAGGAGTCTCGCTTGAAACGGTCAACGAACAAAATTCT
>QHXH01000425.1 GCA_003222855.1 Acidobacteriota bacterium | reverse complement strand
CGAACAGGTAAAGCGTCAATCGTTGTTCACGCCCTCCCTCATGGTCGGGCTACTGCTCCGTTTGAGTCCGATGGTAAACTCCCGCCATCATCGGAGGGTCCGTAATGAATCAACTCGCGCGTTTTTTGTTAATCATTGTCTCGATAATCGTCACCGCTCAGTTCGCGTTCGCTCAATACAACCCTCAATCGTTCTCAGCGATGCAATGGAGACTTGTCGGCCCACATCGGGCGGGGCGCGTCACAACCGTCGCCGGAATTCCCGGCAACCCGGCCGTCTACTATTTCGGCACACCCGGTGGCGGCGTGTGGAAAACAATCGACGGTGGCCGCGTCTGGACGCCAATCTTTGATGACGCGCACGTCGCGTCGATTGGCGCGTTGGCGCTCGCACCTTCGAATCCAGACATCGTTTACGTCGGCACTGGCGAAGAAACTGTGGGCGCGGGAGTTTATAAATCGACTGACGGAGGCAATACATGGACCCACGCGGGCCTGGATCAGGTGCGGTACATTTCTGCCATCGTCATCGATCCAAAAGATCCGGCCGTCGTACTCGCGTCAGGTCGCGACTATGCAATGGCTGGCCAGATGCGCGGGATATTTAAAACGAGCGACGGAGGCAAAAACTGGAAACAGGTTTTCTTTTGGGATGACAAAACGAGTGTGGTTGCGTTGGAAGCGGCGCCGGACGATCCGCGAACAATTTTTGCCGCAACTTACAACCTGCAAATCGATCCCGCGAACCGGCGCGCTCTTGGATCGGAATCATTAATTTTCAAGTCCACCGATGAAGGCGATACGTGGCGGCAAGTCGCCGGCGTCGGCCTGCCCAACGCTACTCCTCGTGGCACGATCGGATTAGCAATCGCGCCGAAAACGAATGCGAAGCGCGTGTACGCGATCCTCAACAACGGATTCTTTCGATCGGATGATGGTGGCATTACCTGGCAACGCAGCACCAACGACCCGCGCATTACAGGCAGCACATACTTCGGCAAGACCTACGTCGATCCAATCAATCCGGATCTGGTCTATGTAATGCAGACATCGACCTATCGTTCGCTCGACGGTGGCAAGAATTGGGAGTCATACAAGGGCGCGCCCAGCGGAGAGGATCAGCATGTGTTTTGGATCGATCCACAAAATCCGGAGCGCATAATCCTTGGCTCAGATCAGGGCGCGATCATCAGCCTTGACGGCGGCCACACCTGGAGCGACTGGTTCACGCAACCAACTGGTCAGTTCTATCACGTAACCACCGACAATCAATTTCCCTACCGCTTATATGCCGCGCAGCAGGACAGTGGCTCAGTCGCGGTGCTGTCGCGCAGCGACTTTGGGATCATCACTTATCGTGATTGGTTCTCAACGGGCGCGTTCGAGAGTGGTTACATCTCTCCCGATCCTCAGAACCCGAATATCGTTTTCTCAGTTGGCTGGTACGGATCCGTGTTTCGTCTCGATCGGACGACCGGACAAATCGCAACCGTGTTCGGGCCGGGAGCAAAGTACCGGTATACGTGGGAGACGCCACTGGTTCGTTCGCCGCAGGACGCCAAGACGATGTATCTGGGCACGCAGTTCATGATGCGCACGATGGACAACGGCGAAACGTGGCAGGAGATCGGTCCGGACCTGACCGCCCGAAGTCCTGCTGAGAAGGCTGTTGGCGTGATCGAAACGATTTCCCCATCGGCGGCGCAGGCTGGCGAGATTTGGGTCGGCTCGAGCACCGGCATCGTACAAATAACGCGTGACAATGGCGCAACCTGGGCCAACGTTACGCCGCCTGAATTGCCTGCCCGCGCCGGCGTCACGCTGATCGAAACGTCAGCAACCGACGCCAACACCGCTTATCTCATCGCCTCGGTGGCTGCCGATCTACGCCCATACATTTTCCGGACGCGCGATGCGGGTAAGTCCTGGCAAAAAATAATCGATGGTTTGCCCGACAACGCCATCGCGCGCGTCGTACGCGAAGATGGTCAGCGCCAGGGGTTGCTTTACGCCGGCACAGAAAACGGCGTGTATGTCTCTTTCGATGGCGGCGATCACTGGCAGACGTTGCAGCTTAATCTGCCGACAACTTCGGTTCGCGATCTGCATGTGCACGGAAGCGATTTGGTTGCCGCGACCTATGGCCGCGGGCTCTGGATTCTGGATGATGTTTCGCCGCTGAGACAAGTCGACGAGACGCGCGCCACCGCGTTATTCAAGCCGGCCGAAGCCACGCGCGTTCGTTTCGATAATCATCCGGACACGCCGCTCTCAGTTGATCTGCCCCACGGAGACAATCCACCCGAAGGTGCAATCATTTATTACTATTTGAAAGCTCCGGCCCGGGAAATTACTTTGGAAGTGCACGATGCAAATGGGAACATCGTGCGCCGTTTTTCCAGTAGCACGCCGCCGCCCGACAAGAGAGCGGCAAACGTTCCTGAATACTGGTTTGCGCCGCCGGATGTACTGACGACCAATGCCGGACTAAATCGTTTCGCCTGGAACCTTGAATGGGAACACCCCGACGCGCTGACCTACAACTTCCGCGGACGCCACATCGATTACATCGAATACACCCTGCCTGATCACGCGGTGCCGGGCAAGACTGACAGTCGATGGAAAAACTTTTCGCCAGCCGCTTACGATTAGGCTCGATCCGCGCGTGCACGTCAACGGAGGCGATTTGGAAGCGCAGCTTGAGGCCGCGCGGATGATCGATGACTGGATGAATATCAGCTATCGTGCATATAACGACATCACAGCTTTGCGCGCTGCTTTGGCCAAAGTTCAAATGCCTGGTGAATCACGCGATGACCTACAGAGTCTGGATAAAGAGCTGACGGAGCTTCAGGAAGGTTCGAACGACGCTCCCGGCTTTGGTGCAGTTAATCGCGATGTGACGCGATTCGTAACGATGATTCAAAGCGCGGATATTCGCCCGGCAAAATCGATCATTGAAAACGTTGCGCCGTCATGTATTGCCTTGAAAAACGATCTGGCGCACTTAAGAATGCTGAACCAGGAGAAGCTGGCGAGTCTGAATAAGATGTTAAGGCAAGGCGGGCTCGCATTGGTGCCGGTTCCCACCGTTCCAAACGATCCGCGGTGTCCGACTTGATCGCAGGAAGAATGACGAAACACGCGACCCATCGCGAAATTCCCGAGGCGCACCGGGCCTCAGAGCACCTAGACAACGAGCGCACGTTTCTGGCATGGGTGCGCACTAACATAGCTCTGATCAGCCTCGGCTTCATCATCGCGCGG
>QHXH01000572.1 GCA_003222855.1 Acidobacteriota bacterium | reverse complement strand
TCATCAACCCAGGCGATTTCGGACGCATCATTTCGACGAGCAACAACCCGCGCATCATTCAATTCGCGGTGAAGCTCAATTTCTGAGTGCGAGTTTTGCTACGCGGCAGAGCAGCGATCATTTTGGCTCGCTGCCGGCAGATTCATTCGGTGCATGCAAGGGAGATACAGCAGACTGACGTCACTCCCACCGGCGTTAACGGGTGCGAGAGCGGCTTACTACGGGCCAAAGCGTTGGCGATACTCGGTCGAGTTGAGAAATGCCTTGACCATCTCAGCCTGAACGAAGTTGCCGTTGAATACGTTCAGCTTGTTAAGCCAGAAGTTGTAACCGTCAAAATTGCCGTCGGGCGTGTCGTTCGGATTTCTTCGGAGATAACCGAAGTACTGCATCAACACAAACGCTCGGTTGAATTCGGCATTAACCAGGTCCGGGTCTTCAGCCACCGCGCGCAAAACTTGCGCGCGCGTCTTCATGCCCGACGCCAGGTCGCCAACCAATTTATCGCGCTCTGATTGTGACAGCGGATTGCCGGCATTGCTGTTGAGCTTGTCAACAAACTCGGCTGCCGAGGTTGAGGGCGGAAATGCATTGGTGAAGCGCGACCATTGGACGAAATCCGAGGCGAAGGCTTGCTTGTTATTTTCCAGAACTTGCTCCCAGCCGCTTTGATTAACGATGACCCCCCGACCGATTCGTGGCGTATCGGCTAGAAACTCACCAAGTCTGACGGGAACCGGTGCGTCCGGAATATTTCCGAATGCTGCTTTGTATAAACGATAGACTTCGTAGCCGGTCTGCTGAAATTCGATCGAGAGGAAATACGCGGCGCTAACGTTAATACGCTTTGCTTCAATGCACTGGGCATTGTTGCCGCAAGAGGTAATTTCGTTAGTCCAGAATGTGAGTCCGGCCGCGTCGGGCTCGCGGTTGAGAAAGTCGCGGTAGTGCTGTTGGACGAAGAACTGCGCGTCGTCAATCTGATTGGTGATCGGAGCGGGGGCAATCGTTACGTCCTGCATTCGGATCTTATAAGAACCAGAGCCGCTGGCATCGTTAAGCGCCGAATCAACGAACAGGTAAAGAGGAACATTCAATGGAAGGTAATTCACCTGCCCGCTGTTAAGTGTTGCGGTACTACTGTTCGTCCAGCGGCTGTCCGACATCACGATCTCGTTGTTTGGAAAATTTCCCGTGCCGGCCGGGCACGTTCCAGCGGACCCGCCTTGCAAAACATAAATCAGAGGTCTGTATGTGCCGGACGTTGTTGAAACCTCTATCTGTGGATTTGGACCGCGGCCAGTAAGAATAAACGAATAAACCTGGTCCGGCCCGACGGCGTCGTAGTTGTAGTAGTAGTAGGAGCCAACGCTCGTAACCGTATCATTTGCACCGGTGGTATCGCCGGACTCGATATAGGGCGCCGCCGCGGTATAGGTTCCGCCCGGAATGGGCCGGCCCGGACAGTCGTCGTTTCCGCCAAGCGGGGCCAGCACGTCGAAGTTGCCTTCTTGGTGAGGCAGGAGAAACTTGCTTTGCCGTTTCAGCAATGTCGGGTTGCTACGATTCTTATTCAGCCTCTCAAGAGGGCTTATGGTCCGTCCGGCGATGCTCACTTTCGGTTTTTTCGCTTCGTCGGCCCACGCTCCTTGTACCTGCGAGACCAACATCGCAGGGACTGCCGCAAAAATCGAGCAATAACCTAATCTTCGCCGCCACTGCTTTAATGTAGCGCGGAAGATTTCTCGATCCGATGAGCAATCGCCATTTCCAAGAATATCCAGTCGCCTCGTGTTTTCTGTTTTGGTTTTCATTTTCTTTTCCTCCCTGAATTACAATCCTATCCGGCCAAAATCTGTGGACGGGTAATATCTTGTCAGGCGGCGTATCTGCTCCTTTTGCCGAGTGTCAAGACCTGATCTGCCGCGTCCAGTTACTCCCTTATTGAAGCGTATCTTTCGTTCTTCCGATTCGATTTCCCCAATTCTTTGCGCGACGCCTCGCCGCGATGCTCCCAGTCCGTAAAACTCGAGTACCTTTAGAACACTCGAAGGTTTGTCGGCGACAAGGTCTTCGTAACTGAGCCAATTGACTTCGAGCCGCTTCTGCTTTTCCGCCAGGTCCCAGGATGCGACAAACTGGAAATACCAGGGAACTACATTTTCTATCAGCAGGTCGATCTTCGTTTCTTCATCCATGACCGGCCAATCGGCGCGGAAATACGATGTCTGAAACGCGCCTTTGTTGTAGAAATCAAGCAGGCTCATCACGGAATCGAAGATGTTGCGGACCAGCACCACGGGCCGGATGTCGAAGGCCTGCATCAGGTGAACATTCGCGTCCGATGCTCGACAGTGCTGCTGCGTAATGGTATCAAGATGAGCACACTCTCGAAGCGTGGGCAGGTAGATCTCGTGTTCAGTTTGCCCGGCCGCATACACAGTGAAAAGATCGCGATAGCCCGTCAGATTCACCAAAAGATTTTTTAGAAATGTCGAGGCGCTTTCAGCTGCTCGGGCGTTATCTCTGTCGTAAAGTCCGAAAGCCTGGCCCGCTGGCCGGTTGCCGCCAGCGCATTCGTCAGGTTTACGTAAGAGCCGGGAGCGGGATAGATCGAAATCGCTTTTCGGCAGCACAAGAGACTTTCTTCATTCAGGTTGTTTTGGAAGAAAACAATCCCCAGGCTCTGGAAGGCTCCGGCGAATCTTCGCAGGAACCTGGAATCCCCAGCCATTTTGCCGCGTATCTCGAGGTGCAGGGCCGCCCGCAGAAAATCCTGCGCGCTGGACCGCTGGCCCTTCTTCAATAGTTTCTCGATCAGAAGGCTATAGCTTAAGAGCAGGTTGTGAACCAGATGGTCGTAAAACGGCTGGTCAATCGTTAATTTCTGAAGCGCGCTTTGAAACATCGTGACCGCCATATCCGCGCTTTCACGTTTTAGGGCCTGATCGCCAAGATCAACTTCTTGCTGCAAGATGCTGTAAAGGTTTCGGCTTAAATGCGGGATATCAATCGTTTGGCCGGAGTGGCCAGTGAAATGAGATCTTGAATCTGTGAGAGCTAGTCCCTGCATTTCTTCTCCAGTCATTGCAAGCGAGGACGTCGAGCCGACGCGTTGCTTCTTATGAATGGTCTTCTGCTGATAGTTATGGAATCTCTGTGCCAAGGCTCAGCCTCTCTTCCGTCAAGTCCTTGCGGCGCTCTTAAGTCCTTTATCAACCTGACGTGCGGCAAAAGGATTGGCAGGCGATCACGACTTGGTTGCAGATCGGAATCCAGGTTAATGCTATCCGAACAGATAGGATCGCCGTTATTTCGGATAGCTTCTCCAGCGCTGCAGTTCCGGGATCGCTCCCCGCTGCATGCATCGTAAAGATTTCGCGATCCCGGCCAAAGGCGTCGCGCGATATTTTCCGAGTTTTTCATCTGAGTCTCCTGTTGTTGTCCTCACCTGTTAACGCGAGAATCAATTGCGTAACCTCTAACGCGAATGAGATTTTCCTGTGACGACGAGATCGCAAAGAGGTTGGGAATGGACCCTGTCAAAAGGGAGCAGCTGGATACTGGGTTCAATTTGAGGAGTCGGACTGCTTGCTACTGGGAGCGCGGGCGCCCTCGCCCGCCGGAGCCGATGCTTCTCAAACGCGAGGAAAAGCTTTTATGAAACGAAATCTTCGCGCTCCGCGCTCCCAGCAAGCGGAGCCATGGTCCTGGCGTAAGAGCATCACCGGCTCTTACTGCGTAAACCTTTGTCCGTGTTTGTCCGAGTTGATGAAAGACTTCGATCGTCTCAACGGGCTCACCGGTAAAGTTTACTACCTCATGAGATATCGCTGTTGATAACGAACATTTAGACGGCTTGAATTCTGCGCGATGCTTACCTGGACACGACGCCAACCCGCAGCCTTATCGGGTGGATAGTAGCTAAAACTGTATTGACCACTGAGGTCGGCGCTGATCAGCTCCAGGACCGCAGGGATTCGGTACGCTTCCGGAAAAAGCACGAAGCCTCCGGTGGCGGCAGCCAATTCGTTCAAGAGCTTTTTCCCATTTGCCTGATAGGGAAGGGATCTCTCATCAAGAAGGATTCCTACCGGATAAATTGTCGCGCGGTGAGCGAGTGTCTCTTGCTCAACGAGCCGGAGCCCCGCCTGACTGGAATTATCTTCGCCGTCAGAAAGCAGGACGAGTGCCCTGTGACGTTGTGGCACTCGTTCGAGCGCTTCCAGACCCAGTATTAACGCGTCGTAGAGCGCTGTGTCACCGTACGGCCGCAAACTATCGAAGCTCTGCCACAACTGTTCCGCATTTACTGCCGAGACGATTAGTCGTGGTTTCTGATTGAATGCAATCAGGGTGTAATCGCTCCCCTCGCGCCCCTTCTTCAGGAAACTCTTCAGGCCGGCTCTAAGGTGCTGCCACTTTTCGCCTCGCATCGAAGACGAAACATCAATAAGAAAGACGATGCTCTCGGGTCCCTCGCTGTCGAAGAACTCAGGCCGCACGGTTTTGCCTTCGTCCGTTACCTGGAAGTCTTCCAGTTTGAGACCTTGAAGATGGCGATTCCTGGCGTCGGTCACCGATACGTTGACTGTTACGAGTGTCGTATCAACTTTAATAACATCCATGTCCGGGTCTATGCTGCTTTGCGCTTGCGCCTGACAAACAAGTGTCAGGAGGACGCAAACCAGCCAAAGGAGTCCTGGTTTGGTACTAGTCGTAGATCTCATCTTTCCTGCCCCCTACCAGCTAATGCGAGATTTTCCGTTGAAACCTCTCATGACTTACTGAAAAAACATCATATCGGTCTCATTACCCTGCCCCTCAGCTAACAACGCGAGAAGTGAGTGTCATATCTCTAACACCCGGAATCTCTAATTGCCCGGCTTCTTTTTCAAAAGGATTTGATAGAGGAGAATTGACCTCAAGAGGTATAATCCGCGGCGCCGGTGAAGAGTCGGACGCGGCTAAAACGGTGAAAGAGAATGGCCCCGCAGCTGCCACAGCAGATGACTGAACTCCTAATCGCCTGGAGCAATGGCGATCAGGGTGCGTGCGATGAATTGATGCCGCTCGTGTACGAAGAGCTGCGCCGACTTGCTCATCGGTACATGAATCGCGAAGGACCCGGTCACACCTTGCAAACATCTGCTCTGGTCAACGAGGCGTTCATAAAGCTGATTGATCAAAAGAACGTTCATTGGCAGAACCGGGCGCACTTTTTCGGCCTGGCTGCGCAGATGATGCGACGAATTCTGGTGGATTACGCGCGCAGCCGGCAGTATGCAAAACGAGGAGGGAGCGCGCAGCAGGTGTCATTTGACGAAGCGCTATTTGTTTCCGAAGAGCGCGCTCACGAAGTCGTAGCGCTCGATGATGCGCTGAAAGACTTAGCGCAATTTGATCAGCGTAAGAGCCAGATCGTTGAACTGCGATTTTTCGGGGGCCTGAGCATAGAAGAAACGGCCGAGCTGCTGAAGGTCTCGCCGGGCACCGTGATGCGTGACTGGACCCTCGCCAAAGCGTGGTTACGTAAGCAAATCGTCGGCGTCGGCTGAGTGTTTAGAGCTTTCAACCATAATTCTCGCGTTAGTCTTCGCACAAGTGTAGTTGGCGTGCATATCCTCTGATTTAGGAGCTACCGGTTTCGTCCGGGCCGAGTACTTCGCTCAACCGGGGATTAAGAAAGAAAAT
>QHXH01000571.1 GCA_003222855.1 Acidobacteriota bacterium | reverse complement strand
TGCTTCTCCTCAGCCTCTCTTTGACAAATACATTCAGGCCATCGGCGGCGCTCAGCGGCTCGCAACTTTGACGAGCTTCGTTGCAACAGGTACGTACACCGGGTATGAGACGGGATCTGGACCCGTCAAAATGGAGATCTATGCCGGGGCGCCCAATCAGCGCACAACGATCCTCAAGATGCCTGAAGAAGACAGCATTCGCGTCTACGACGGAACAAACGGTTGGATTGCGGGCCCGGAGCGAACGGTTCCATTGACGACGCTCAGCGGGCCGAATCTGTTCGGAGCCCGCATTGAAGCGATGACATCCTTTCCCACCGCCCTTCAGCCAGAGTTCACTCGATGGCGTTCCGGCAGCGCGACGATCGACGATCAGGAATTTGCCGTCGCTCAGGGAATCAAAAACGGACAACTCCCCGTCAATTTCTATTTCGACAAGTCCACCGGACTATTGAAGCGCGTCATGCGCTGGAACCAGACGGCGGTCGGTCCAGTTCCCACGCAAACGGACTTCGACGATTACCGCGATGTCGCCGGCATCAAGATGCCATTTCATACCGTCATCACGTGGACCGACGGCCGGTCGACGATTCAGCTGAACGAAGTAAAACCAAACCTTCCGATTGAGGCGGCGAGATTCGCCAAACCCGCTCCAGCGCGGCCCAGGCGCTAATCCTGGAATTCCGTCATGCTGCACGTTTTCGAATGGTCCACACTAACGTCTTAGATAGTGCGCGTGCCTTCCAGATAGTGTGCATCCGAGCGCATGTATGCGTTGCGAACGGGTCGGTGCGATTAACTTTCGGCCCCACTTAGGTTTCGATCGCGTACAACCTCCATTTCCAGATGGCGACTCGAGTGCAAAGACTCAAGTCGATGTGAGGACTTTTTGCTCACATTCTTCAGTATGAAGTCGCTGCGTTAGTCGGGAGGGAGCCTTTGAAGCGGCCGCACAGGCCGATTGACGAGGCTCTCAACCAGCCATATTCCACCACCGCTTCACGCTCTGAGCGAATCAGTAGCAGACCAACGAGTCCGAAAGGCCGAAATGCGCCTTCGAGTTGAAATCATCAACACCCGACAATTCATCAACTACAACAAAGCGTTGCGCCTTGTTGAAAAAGGGTACGCCGCTTTCGTCGGCGACGATCGCCTGAAAATCCGGTATCTGGAGCACTACGAGCAGATGCTTCTGCGTGCCGACATGCGCAATGCTCAATACGAGCAATCGGTCGACAGCGAACGCGGCGGCAACATATCCGGAGAGTGGCAATCGGCGCACAGTGGCAGAAAGCCGATGTCCGGCGGACCCCAATCCAAAACCATGCAATTCCAAATGAAAGTCCGATGAGAAGGATCTCCTTTCAATGATGCGTCTGGCTTTGAAGATGCTCATGGGCGACCGCAGCCGCTATCTGACGTTAGTGATCGGACTGTCACTCGTGTCTTTCCTTTTCGTTCAGCAAGGGGCTGCATTCTGCGGCATCATGGCGCGGATTTCGAAGCCGATAGAGGCTGTCGGGGCGCCAGTCTGGGTCAGTGACGCGAAATTGCAGTCGATCGAAGAGTCCAGACCCCTGCCGGATACGGATCTTTCGCGCGTGCGAAGTGTTCCAGGAATCGAATGGGCCGTACCGCTCTTTCTAAGAATTGTTCAAGTTCGTCTTCACGACGGGACGTTTCAAAACGTAAGGCTCTTCGGACTCGACAACAATTCCCTCATCGGGCGCCCACCCCACATGCTGGCCGGCAGGACATCGGACTTATTTGCGCCGGACTCGGTCATCCTGGGATTATCCGAATCGGATCGGCTCGGCGGGCCTAAGGTCGGTAACACGTTCGAGATTAACGATCGACTCGCACGAGTGGTTGGAGTCGCCGACGCTGCGCGCGACTTCGTTGGAAATCCATATGTCTACACAACCTATGATCGCGCCATCAGTTTCACTCCGCCGCAACGCAAACAGCTGAACTTCATTTTGGCGGCGCCAAAGGAAGGGGTCTCGGCAGAGGCTTTAGCGTTGACCATCCGGCGAGCGACAGGACTCGGAGCTTACACGCTCGACGACATGCGGTGGCTCTCTATTGATTACACCGTGCGCAACACGGCATTCCCGGTACTATTCGCCATCGCGCTGCTGATGGATTTTGTTGTCGGGATGTCCGTCGCCGGTCAAACGTTGCATGCCTTTGCTCTCCAGAACGAACGTTTTCTTGCAGCACTCAAAGCAATGGGGACCGGACAGCTGACTCTTTCGCTTATGAGCGTCACGCAGGGACTCACAGTCGGGCTGATCAGTTTCGGGATCGGCAGCGGCGCTGCGTGTCTATTCGGTTATCTCACTGGCGGAGGGACGGGGAGACTGGCTTTTTACGCGCCATGGCAATTGATGGCAGTGAGCTTCGGCGTCCTTATAGTCATTTGCCTCTTTTCAAGCCTGTTTGCGGTACGGCGGGTGTTACTTCTCGAACCAGGCGTCGTATTTCGCGCCTAGAGGCTGGGCGGCGATTTGATTTCTCTCAGAAGAGTCACCAAGAGTTTCGGCGTTGGCGAGGCGCGGCTGCAGGTGTTGCGCGGTGTTGATCTCGACATCAAGACTGGCGAAATTCTTCTATTGGTTGGCCCCTCGGGTTGCGGTAAGACGACTCTGCTGAGTGTTGTCGCAGGTGTCCTGGATTCTTCTGAAGGAGAGATCGAAGTCTTCGGGCAGCGTGTCGACCGAATGTCGCGTTCTGAAAAGGCCAGCTTTCGTCGCGCCGTTATCGGCTTTGCCTTTCAACAATTCAATCTTGTTCCTACGCTGACCGCAGCTGAGAACGCTGCGGTTCCGTTGCTGCTCCGCAAGCTGCCCTATGCAAAAGCTCTGAACAGAGCGCGCGAGTATCTCGCGTTGCTTGGTCTGGAAGATAGAACGGAGTTTCAGCCGACTCAGCTTTCGGGAGGCCAGCAACAGCGCATTGCCATTGCGCGGGCTCTGATTGCCGAGCCGAGGTTCCTCGTTTGTGATGAGCCGACTGCGGCTCTGGATAGTGAGGCCGGACACCAGGTCATGGAATTGTTGCATCAAGTCGCCCGCAAG
>QHXH01000570.1 GCA_003222855.1 Acidobacteriota bacterium | reverse complement strand
GAACCTTCGACGATGGGCGCCATGTTGATGTTGCAATACCAGAGGCGAGTCTCGCCGGCGTTTCCCAGAAATCGGAACACGTTGTACCACTTGTCCAGCCAATAGTATTCAACCGTTCGAGTTCCCAGCGGGATGTGTCCCAGCTGTGAGTGCTGAACTTCAGTATCAAATTCTCCATCGAGCACGATGACCGAGCGATCGCGACGTACCAGCTTTGCGGTCCAGTGCCGGTACTCCCTGCCGTCGTACTTAAGTACGCGGACCGTGATGGTTTTGCCAGTCGGCTCGGCCGCGTTTATCGGCATAAGTCAATCGCGCGCTCCTGCCGCTAACTCCGGCTCATTATCACCGACCAGTTGCAGGAACACGTCTTCCAGATTAGACAAGCGAATCATCCTGCGCCGGCCTTCGTATTCCTTCATTAGCGGCGTCAGCGTCTCAGCGTCGGCGGCAAAATAAAAGTGAGCATTGTTTCGCGTTACCGCGCTCACGCCGTTGCGGCTCGCACGCAGCGGCAAATCTCCCACATCGCGGACCTCTAAAGCGTAACGTGAGACTCTTGACAGGACCAGATCGCGCGGCGATCCGCTGGCGAGAATTTTTCCATGGTCCATAACGACCAACCGCTCACAAAGCTTCTCAGCTTCTTCCATGTAATGCGTTGACAGGAGAATCGTGACCCCGCTCACGCGACGCAGCTCTTCCAGCTTCTGCCAGATTTCCTGCCGGACTTGTGGATCGAGACCAGTCGTCGGCTCGTCAAGCACCAGCAGCCGCGGATTATGCAGCAGAGCGCGAGCGATCATCAGTCGCCGCTTCATTCCGCCCGACAGCTCATCGATTTTTGCCCCGGCACGATCGCTTAAGCCGATGAAGTCGAGCAGTTCCGCGGCGCGTTTCGCCGCGTCCGTTTTGCTAATGCGGTAATAGCTCGCGTAAACGATCAAGTTCCGGCTTACGTTCAAGTCCGGATCGAGATTGTTCTCCTGCGGCACGACGCCGATCAATGCGCGAATGTCACGACCTCGGGCTTGCACGTCGAGACCTTCAACGGTGAGACTGCCTGAGGTCAACGGAGCCCGGCAGGCAATCATCCGCATCGTCGTTGACTTGCCCGCCCCATTGGGTCCGAGCAATCCGAAAGTCTCGCCACGATTTACTGAAAAATTTATTCCGTCGACGGCAGGTCGACTGTAAACCTTCGTGAGGTTCCTGGCCTCGACGACGATGGAGGTTAAGGAATGCGATTTAGGGTTTAGTGGACCAGACTCGATGCTCATGGTTGCGACACGCTGATCCCTGCACCCTAAATCGCGAGGCAGGGAATTATGCTTTGGCGGCTGATGTTTTCTTCCAGTCCGCCAGGAACGTCTCCTGTCCTTTATCGGTTAACGGATGCTTCAGCAGTTGCTGAAAAACCTTGAACGGCATCGTTGCGATGTCCGCACCCATGCGCGCTGCTTCGATTACGTGAATCGGATGGCGCAGGCTGGCTGCCAACACCTCAGTCTTCCATTCATAGTTATCGTAGATCTCGATAATTTCTTCCAACAGGCGTAAACCGTTGTCGCCGATGTCGTCCAGCCGACCCAGAAACGGACTGATGAACGACGCGCCTGCCTTGGCGGCGCAGACAGCCTGCGCTGAAGAAAAGCAAAGCGTTACGTTCACCTTGATTCCTTCATCGTTGAGAATTCGAGTGGCTTCTAATCCCTCGAGCGTGAGCGGACATTTGACCACCACGTTCGGGGCAATCTTGACGTACTCGCGGCCCTGCTTGAGCATCTCGTCGCGGTCGTTCGTGGTCGTTTCTGCTGAAACCGGGCCGGAAACGATCTTGCATATCTCGGCAATGTGTTCCTTGAAATCGACTTTGCCTTCTTTTGAGATGAGCGTCGGGTTAGTCGTGACGCCATCTGCCAGACCCAAAGCCGCTGCCTGGCGAATCTCGTCGAGGTTCGCCGTATCGAGAAAGAACTTCATAAACTCCTCCTGTTTTTGCTGCTTTGAAACAATATAAGCGAAACGACAGCGGAATTACAGTCCGGGTAGTGGGTCAGTTTGAAAAAGGGGCATGGGCGTCCCGCCCGTGAAATCGCGCGCAAGATGCGCGTGCTACCTCAAACTGAGCCCAATACCACAGTCCGCACAACGACATCGTGATCGCGAATCGTGCCTGATACGGTTCATGCGACGACGATATCGGTTAGCGAATGCTCCGGCGGCGATGCAATTGACGCGTTGCGAGACGAAACGCCGAGGTTGGAACAGTAATTGCGCATCCGCCGGTGAAATCTATCTCCTCAGATTGCCCCGAGAAGGAGAATCAGCCATGAAGAATTCTAAGATTAGCCGCCTCGCATTGATTGTATCGCTCGGCCTGGCTTCCGTGACGCTTGTAACCGCTCAGGAGGATCGGCGCGGACGTCGCGATCAGCGCAGGTCAAACGATCAGCAGCAGACGACGAACCGTCGTAACAACGAACGCCAGGCGCAGGAACAACAGCGCCAGGCTGACCGCCAACGCCAGGACCAGCAGCGCGCTGAACAGCAACGGCAATGGCAGCAACGCCAGCAACAGGAAAACCAACAGCGCGCCGAAGCGGAGCGACGAAACCAGGAGCAGAGAAGAACCGATCTCCAGAGACAGAAAGAACAGGATGGCCGCCGCTTCGATCAGGAAAGACAGGCTGAAGAACAACGCCGCCAGCAGGACCAGCAGGGACGCGCTGAACAGGAACGACGCAATCAGGAAATGCAGCGTCGAAAGCAGGAAGACGGCCGCCGCTTCGATCAGGAGAGACAAGCTGAAGAACAAAGACGGGCAGCCGACCAACAGAGACGAACTCAGGAACAGCAGCGGTTACTCGACCAACAGCGTCGCCAAAATGAAGCACAACGGCGCGGGAATGATCGGCAAAACCAGGATTGGCAACGTCGCAATGATGATCAGCGACGCACCCTGGAAGAGCAGACAAGACTACGGCAGCAACAACAGGACAATCAGAGTCAACGGTTGGAGCGACAGCGTAACGATCAGCAACGCCGCAACAACCAGGGCGATCGCTGGGGCCGGGACGCGCGGGACAATAATCGGCTAAGCGACCAACAACGTGCAGATTGGCGCCGCCGGGAAGAGCAGTCATGGCGTCAACGTCAAAACGATTTTCGCGGGCGCGACGATGAGCGCCAGCGCCAGTGGCAACAACGTCAACAGTATTTGCAGCAAATGCGCCGCATGAATCAGTGGCGCTTCCAACAGCAATACTGGGAGCGCCTGCATCAGCTATTACGATTATGGCGATCCGATCTATAGCTACTCTCGTAGCGGCAGCTACTATAACCTGAACCAATATGGCGCCGATCTGCTGCAGCGAGCGATTAGCGACGGGTACGAAGAAGGTTTCCGTGCCGGGCAGGCTGACCGTCAGGACGGATGGCAATATGATCCGGAAAACTGCGATGCCTTTCAGGACGCGACCTACGGCTACGACGGATATTACGTAGACGTGAACGAGTATCAGTACTATTTCCGCGAAGGTTTTCGTCGCGGATATGAGGATGGATACTATGGCCGCTACCAGTACGGAACCTACTCAAACGGTAGGTATGCGATTCTCGGAGATGTGCTGAGGGTGATACTCGATCTGACACGCTACTGATGAAGCGCGTTGGACGAACGAGATCCGTTCAGCCCCTAAGCAATTAGCCCGGTTACCAACAGGTGGTGACTGGGCTTTTCCTTTTGATGACGAGGCGTGAAGCTCTCAATCGGGAGTGAGGTCAGTACCGGGAGCGGTAGCGACTGGGTTGCTCTGCGTTTTCGCTATGCCACTAGGGTACGGTTTCCGAAACAACCTGTGATGGATCACTCTCGTTCCCGGCATTATCGACCGCCTTGACGTAGTAATAGTAGGTCTTGCCGGTCTCGACGTTCTCATCCGTCAACGTCGTCTTCGTATAGAGCGTTTTGGTCAGCTTGGTCCATTTCTCTTTGGGAAGATTCGGATCTGTCGAACGGAAGACAATGTATCCAGCCAGGTCAGGTTCTGAGTTCGCTGCCCAGAATAGTGAGATGCGACCTGGCGCCAGCCCGGGAGCAGCCAAACTTGGAGCGGCTGGTGGATACTTGTCGGGCTGTGACAGCGGCAGCGAGTTCGAATCAAGACTCTCAACCGGCTTGCCTTCGGTTCCCAACGAAATCGATCGAACGAAGTAAATATACTTTTCGTCGAATTTGAATTTCTTATCCTGGTACTGGGTGCCGGTGACCGGCTGAGGATTCAAGGGCTCGGGTTCTGCTTGCGGTCGTGCAGTATTAGTTCTATAGACGTTGTAGCCGAGCAGATTCACCGGCGTTGACCCATCGGTGTTCTTTGCCGGCGCGAGCCACGTCAGCGTGATCGCCGTCTCTGAATATTCGTTGCCGGTCTTGAGAAGAGTCGGGGGCTCGGCGACTTTGGCAGCGGGTTCTGTTAAGAAAAAATTCGAAAATGCTGCGCGCTGGCCCGCCGAGTTGACGTATCGGATGGCGTAGCGAAGACGCGCCGGCTCGCCCGCGAGTTCCAGCGTATCAATATAGGTGAGATTCGTGCCGCTTTTCCGGATCTCGTCGTAGGGAACTGAGCCGATCAGGGTCGCGCGCGCGCTGAATTGATCCTCGGTAAGCGCCAACGGCGCGGTCGGCTTTTCCGCAACGCGATAGACATCGACGCGACGAATACTTTGCACGCTGCCTTCCCTGGCGTTTCGCGGCGGCGCCGGCCAGATCAGAATTACCTGGTTGCCTCTTTGAATTCCGGTCAGCTCCTCAGTCCGCTGGGGCACGCGCTCAATAGGCGGCAGCGGCGGTCTTCGCTTCCCGCACGTCGGAGCCAGGGCGAGCGCGCACAGCCCGAGCAATAACATTAAATGACGGGCGGCCGACTTGCGCCTTTGTCTTGAAGTTTCGAATCGCGCGGGCACGGGTGTTGGAGGATTGTCTTAAAGAATGTAGCGACTGAGATCCTGATCCTTGACAGTATCGGCGAGCATTTTCTGAACGTATGCCCCGTCGATCGTCTGGTTCTTTGGTTGCAGATCAGGCCCCTCAAAACTGATTTCGTCCAGCAGCCGCTCCATGATCGTGTGCAGGCGGCGAGCGCCGATGTCTTCGGTTTGCTGATTCACTTGCGCGGAAAAATTTGCGATGGCGTCAATCGCATCGGATGCAAACTCAAGTTTGACGCCTTCTGTCTCCATTAAAGCCCGGTATTGCCGCACGAGCGAGTTTTTCGGCTCAACCAAAATGCGTTTGAAGTCATCGATGGTCAGTGACTCCAGCTCGACTCGAATTGGGAATCGGCCCTGCAGCTCCGGAATCAGATCGGAAGGCTTGGAAACATGGAAGGCGCCCGCCGCAATAAACAGAATGTGATCGGTGCGAACCATGCCATAGCGCGTGTTCACGGTTGTGCCTTCGACGATCGGCAGAATGTCCCGCTGCACACCCTCACGCGAAACGTCCGGGCCATGGCCCGATTCACGTCCGGCAATCTTGTCAATTTCGTCGAGAAAGATAATCCCCGACGATTCGACCCGTTCAAGCGAGGCTCGCGCGACGGCATCCATGTCGATCAGGCGCTCTTCCTCTTCCTGCATCAAATACTCCATCGCCTCGTCGACGCGCATCTTGCGTCGTTTGCTGCGGCCCTGGAACATATTGCCCAGCATGTCTTTCATGTTGATGCCCATCTCTTCCACGCCCATGGGCCCGGCAAATTCAATCGTCGGAAAATTCTTTTCGCGCACTTCCATCTCGACCAGCCGGTTATCGAGTTTGCCGGACCGCAATTGCGTTCTCAGCTTCTCGCGTGTGCGCGCAAAGTTCTCGTCCTTCGGCTCATTATCCGGGACCAGCACCGGAGCAGTCGTCTCGCCCGAGTCGAAATCAAAGAGAGCACTGGAAGACGAAGACTTTGGCGGCGGAAGCAGGATGTCGAGAATGCGCTCTTCGACGTTCAGCTCAGCTTTGTCCGTGATCTCATCGACTTTTTCCTGGCGCGTCATCTCGACGGCAATCTCGGTCAAGTCACGAATCATGCTTTCGACGTCCCGGCCGACATACCCAACTTCGGTGAATTTCGAAGCTTCAACTTTCAGGAAAGGCGAGTTCGACATTCGCGCCAGCCGCCGGGCAATTTCAGTCTTGCCGACGCCCGTCGAGCCGATCATGATGATGTTCTTCGGAATCACATCAGCCGCGAGATCGGGAGCAAGTTTCTTTCGGCGCACACGATTACGCAGCGCGATCGCAACTGCACGCTTGGCAGCTTTTTGTCCGACGACGTGTTTGTCCAACTCCGCGACGATTTGCCGCGGCGTTAGTTCGTCGAGC
>QHXH01000569.1 GCA_003222855.1 Acidobacteriota bacterium | reverse complement strand
CGGCGCGGAAGCGTGGCTCACTGCCGATCGCCTGGCAGCCACGCATGTTCCTGTTCTCACCGGAGCGATGAACAACATTCCGGGAAGCTTCGCCACGCTCAATCAACGGCAAGAGAACGCGGCCCTTTTACGTCGCGCCGGCGTGAGGGTGGCGCTCGTCGGCAACGGCGATGGCGACGAATCGCACTTCAACGCGCGCAATATCAAGTACGAGGCCGGCAGCGCTGTCGCGTACGGAATGAATTACGATGACGCGCTTCGATCGATCACGCTGACGCCTGCGGAATTATTTGGCTTGAGTGATCGCATCGGATCGTTGCAAGCCGGACGCGATGCTAACGTAGTTGTCTGGAGCGGCGATCCGTTTGAGTTTTCAAGTCAAGCGGAGCACGTCTTCATTCACGGACATGAAGTGAAAGAGCCGAGCCGGCAGGATTTGCTAATCGATCGTTACAAGCCAAAGTCTCAGCGCTAGTTTCTTTTCTGTGTCTCCGTGGATCCTTTGTGCCTCTGTGGTGAACTTGTCGCGCGCAATAATTACTTCGGCGGCCGGCGGAAGTTGTAACGCAACAGCACGCGCATGGGAATCGCGACGCCGTCGCGCAGCGCCGGAAAGAAATGCATCTGCTTGACTGTGTCGATCACTGATTGATCTAAACCGTAACCCGCCCAACGCGCAATTTCGAGGTGGCCGATCTCACCACGCGCGTCGATGTCCACCAGCTCATCAACCGTCGCTTCAACTTCCGCTATGGCGGCGGAATCGGGATAGGGCGGTTTCAAGCGGCGGTATGGTCGAGGCGCCCGAGCATCGGACGAATCTTTATCATCAGACATGACTTCGATCGCCGACGCGGGGGTCTCGACTGCGGACGCACGTTCCGCGCTTTCATCTTCGAGCGCGCGGAAGATCGAAACTGAAAGACCAGGAGTTGCATCACGAGAACCGAGTGTTGCCAGCATGGCTTTCTCGGCTTCTTCTGCGGTGTCACGCCGCTCGAGTGGCCGCTCCCAATAGATTAGCCGTCCCGTGCGGGCGCTCACGATGAAGAGTGATGCGTACGATTCATAGTAAGCTGCGCCGGTCGAAGGCGAACGTCGCACGGTGTCGGCGACGCCGATAACAAAAAAATCGCATCCGATTGCTGCCCCAATATCACGTGCCTCTGCGATAGCGAGATTGAGCGAGCCTTGAAATCCCGCTCCACGCGCCGCCGCCATCGCGAGATTCCGATCAATCAAAATGATTCCGTTTGCGGCCGCCGTGCGATCCAGCAACGCTTGCCGCACTTTCTCTGACGCACGCTCTCCGGTTGCACTATCGCCAAAATCGAGCACAGCAACACGAGTCCGCGGCGATGTCTGAGCGTTTGCGAAAATCGCAAGCGCGCAGACACACGCAAGGGTGCGAAACAAGCAGTAGGCGGTTCGCATCAAGAGACAACTCAAATCACTATTCAGATGGTCCAAGGTATTCACCCTGCATTAATCGTGGCTGAGGATTTAGCGGACGGGGTACGATGATACAAACGATAGACCTCATCTTTCACCTCGGCGGGAAAACAGATCCGATGCAACTCATAACCGCGGCCCAGTCCGCGCACAACTTCACTCACTTCGCTGATCTCCCGAATTGCCGGCCGCGCGTATCCGTCTTCAACATAGATGCGCGTGCGTGGCTCGACACCATCAGGAGTGTAATAGCCGTAATAAGGAACATCGCTGGCGCGGTCTTCGATGAAGTAATATTCAGGCAAGAACCCCGCGTTCTGGACCACGGCGAATGCGGCGGCGAGAAATTCTCGTCGTTCGGCTGGCGGCATGTCGACGTCGATTGCCTTGAACAGCCGGCGATTCACAAAGCGCTGGCTCAGATCGCTTAAGATTGGATCTTTCGATCGCTGCCATTGCTTCATATGAAAGATTACGTCCGAGTCGTCCATGCTCAAGTGCTCGGTTACCGTCAAAGAACCACATCGCAACATTTTTTCGAAAGCTGATCCGGCGACACACCAAACCTCCTCGCCTTTGTTCATCAATTCCAGCGAACGTTGCAGAGCGGATCGCAGTACCGCTTCCGCCGATCGAAGCGTGCGGTGAAAGTAGACCTGGCGAAACATGTAATAGCGGGCCTGGAGATATTCTTCGACCGCGTGTACGCCACGCGCAGCCACGTAGATCCGATCCGCCTGTTCATCGATGTGAAGTGAATTGATGATCCACTCAAGATCATACAAGCCATATTTCGCCCCGGTCATTAATGAGTCGCGCAACAGGTAATCCATGCGATCGACGTCGAGTTGCGAAGAAACGAGTTGCGCCAGGGCTGCCGGTTTGAATGTGCCATCTATAATTGATGCAACCCGATGTGGCATTTCATCAGAAAACGATTTGAGGGTTGCATTCAAGGCGGACTCTGGTGAAGTGACCGCCAGCATCGTCATCTGTTCATGATGCACGCCGAGTACTTTCTCCATTGCATGCGAGAAGGGCCCGTGGCCAATGTCATGCAGCAGCGCCGCGGCGCGAGCTGCGGCGCGGTCCGCCGGCGCAATTCGAGCGCTGAGTTGGTCGAGGATGCGCGTCATCAAGTGAAGCGCGCCCAGACTGTGAGTGAATCGTGAGTGCTCAGCTCCCTGATAAGTGTAGAGACCAAGCCCAAGTTGTTTGATGCGACGCAGCCTTTGAAATTCCGGCGTGTCGATCAATCGGATCATCAACTGACCCTCGGCGTTGTCGTCACGCAAAGGAATGATGTTGTGGACGGGATCGCGGTAGATTCGTTGCGGCACTTCTTAGGACCTTGTGCTCAATTGGAGCCGCAGTCTATCATAGGCCCCGTTTCGAGTTTCTTGCGAGCGCATGAATCGTTGCCGCGGGCTGTAATGAAATTGTGAAAACCGGCATTTACGGAATTTCGGAATAAAACCGAATTTTCGGATTTACGAGTTTGGTAAAAGGGTTCTAAAGCGGTGCATTTGCGGCACCCATAGGGACTTTGGCTTATGGCACCCTCATTGCTTCTACGCGGCCAGGATTCGAGCGTAATCGCGGCCGATAGAATGAAAGACTTTCAATTACTAGCCGTATCCACGGAGAAAAGCCGCGAAAAACAGGAATAATTAATAGCCAACTGCCCCGAGAATGGTTGGAGTGGTTGGCTTTTTAGATTGAATGCATGAAACTTAGGCGCCTCGACAGAAGCGCTACTTACGAAAGGACAGAGAAGATGAGAAGAATTTTTATGTTCGTTGCGGCCCTGAGCCTGGCGCTTTTCGCCACCAGCTCAATGGCCCAGACGATCACAACGGGTTCGATCGAAGGATTGGTCACCGACCCGAATGGCGCCGCTGTTAAAGGCGCCACGGTTACGGCGACAAGTCCGAATCTGATCTCAGCAAAGACGGCGAACACCGGCGACGATGGCCGGTACCAAATTCTGGCGCTGCCGCCGGGCAATTACAAAATTAGTATAAATGCAGGTGGGTTCGCGAAATTTGAGTCGGCTGACTTCGCGGTGAATTTAGGTCGCACGTCAACCGCTGACGCGACGTTGCAACTCCAGACGACGACCAGCGTGGTTAATGTAACCTCGGGCGCTGCCGTCGACGCCGCGCAGAACACCACTGGATCGAACGTGTCGACTGATCAGTTTTCGAATTTTCCCACCCAGCGCACGGTGCAGGGTCTTTATACAATCGCACCTACGGTTACGCGTTCTGGTTTGAGAGATGCGGCAGGCCGCGATCGCGATCCTTCGGTCGCCGGTTCGTCTGGACCGGACCCGCTTTCGGGGGATCGGGCGCGAACCTGCCGTTTGAGTTCGTTCAGGAAGTGGAAATCAAAACCGGCGCCTACGGCGCCGAGTACGGCAAAGCCACCGGCGGAATCTTTAACGTTATTACCAAGAGTGGCGGTAATGAATTCCACGGTGACATTTTCGGCTATGGAACCACCAAAGGTCTGGTGCGCAGTGTGAAGAATTTCCCGTTTACCGGCGCGGCCGCAAATGGCTTTTCAGAAGCTGACTTAGGTGGCGACATCGGCGGACCGATCATAAAG
>QHXH01000568.1 GCA_003222855.1 Acidobacteriota bacterium | reverse complement strand
CGCAAACATTTTGAAGCAGGCATCGTTTGCGATTGATGAAGCACAGGCGCTCGTTTGGGTTGTCGATGCGCGCAAAGGAGTCACGCCGCTGGATCAGGAATTGGCGCGTTTGTTGCGCGGGACCGGCAAGCGCGTCATCGTCGCGGCGAACAAGGCCGATGCAGTCAACTGGGAAAGTGACGCGGGCGAATTTCACGCGTTCGGATTTGATGATGTATTCGGGATTTCAGCGGAGCATGGAAATGGAATCGGCGAGATGCTGGACGCGCTGGTGAGTAGCGCAAGCTGGAAACTTGTATCAGAAGACGACTCATGCAAAGACGCAAAGACGCAAACCGACGCAAAGAATGAACGCCGCGAATTGAATCTCGCGATCGTCGGCCGGCCCAACGTGGGTAAGTCATCATTATTGAATCGATTATTGGGCGAAGAGCGCGCGATTGTCTCGCCGGTAGCGGGAACGACTCGTGATTCAGTCGATACTTTTTTGCAGACACCGGAGCAGATCTTTAGCATTATCGACACGGCCGGAATTCGCCGCAAGGGTAAAACGACGGCCGTGGCGGAAAAGCTTTCCGTGGTGATGGCGCGGAAAAGTCTGGAACGCGCTGACGTGGCCATAGTTGTCCTTGACGCCGAGCAGGGAATCGCCGCGCTTGATGCGGCAATTGCGGGTTACGGAGTCGAAGCCGGCTGCTCGATAATCCTTGCGGTTAATAAGTGGGATGCGCTGGAAAATAAGCTAACGGGAACGGCCGCGGCGTTTGAGCGCGGGTTGCGCGATCAGATGAAATTTCTGAGTTGGGCGTCGGTCGTAACGATTTCAGCTTTGAAGGGCCAGCGGGTTCAGAAACTATTGCCGCTCGCGGTTCGCGCCGGCAAAGCTCGGCGTACCCGCATTGCCACTTCGCGTCTAAACGAATTCTTTGAGCGGGAAGTCAGGCAGCGAGCAGGCATCACGCCGGCAAAGACCCATGGAGGTTCGCGCTTGCACGTTCAATACATCACGCAAATCGCCGTGCGGCCGCCGACCTTTGTCATCTTCACATCCGGCGGCAAAGCCGGTTTGCATTTTTCTTTTCTGCGATATCTTGAGAACCGCCTGCGGGAAGAGTTCGATTTCTTTGCGACACCCATCAGGATTATCGAGCGACATAAATCGAGGAAGAGGCCCGCCGCGCGCAGCGCTCGTTCTTGAAAGAGGTGTCAGAGTCCGACTTTGGTCGGCGTAATGGAGTCAGTACCGGGAGCGACTGGAGCGCAAGCGTCCTCGCTTGCAATTACTCGTCTGAGAGACAACGCTGCAACCGGGACGGTTGCGCTCCAGTCTCACCCGGTCGCTACCGCTCCCGGTACTGACTGCATTACAGTTGTTCCGCAGAACTTAAGACAACATCCAGTTTTGCGCCGGCAGCTAACGACGCATGTCAACGAATACTAATCGGCCGCGCATCGCGGCTTCAAGTTATCTGAACACAGCTCCGCTCATCTGGAGTTTCACTCATGGCTCTCAGCGCCCCGCAATCGAGCTCTTGACTGACACTGCGCCGGCACGCTGCGCGGAGATGCTGGCGGGCGGCGAAGTCGATGCGGCCCTGGTTCCGGTGATCGAGTATCAGCGCATTCAGGACATCCTGATCGTACCTGATGTCTGTGTCGGATCGAAAAGCGCAGTACGCAGCGTGGTACTTGTCACGCGACGAAATAATTTGAAGAAGGTCGAGCGGGTAGCGCTCGATGAATCGTCCCGGACTTCAGTGGCGCTGGTGAAGATCATGTTTCGCGAGTTTCTCGGATTTGAACCGGAATGGATTAGCGCAGCTCCCGATCTGAGATCGATGCTCGCGCACGCCGACGCGGCGCTGATCATCGGCGATCCGGCGATGAAGATTCCGCGCGATCAATTTCGCGTCTTCGATCTGGCCACACTGTGGCATGAATTTACCGGCTTTGGATTTGTCTTCGCGATGTGGATGGTGCGAAACGACAGCGCTGATAAGGTTCGCGCGGTCGATTTTGCCGCGGCGCGTGATGAAGGTTTGGCGCATCTCGACGATATCGCTGCTGAAAATGAGACGCTTGCGGGACTAAGCCGAGAAGAGATCAGAACTTACCTGACAGAGAACATCGCGTTTCGTGTCGATGAAGAAATGCAGAAAGGACTAACCCTTTACTTTGAGTTAGCAGGTGAACATAACTTGATCCCTCAAGACAAAGCGCTGCCGTCGATTCGCGTCGGAATGAAAGTTACGACCAGACGATTG
>QHXH01000567.1 GCA_003222855.1 Acidobacteriota bacterium | reverse complement strand
TACCGCGGCTGCGCCCAACACAACGAGCAAAACTGATCCGGCGCAAGTCGCAAATCGATTTGTTAAACTACAATTCATCCAACAATCTCCAGTCTTTTTGAGCGCGAAATCGGGAGAATTCGTTTTGCGTAAAGAGAAATTTTATGTCGATGATTCAAATACTACCAATCACCGTAGGTTTGATGTGGTCCTAGCTTGTTTAGGCTAGAATCATACAAGCTCAACTTTGGTTCCGCTCCGATCTAATGCCCGCAACGCAAAAAAGAGCTTCGGCCTTCCAATTCATCATCGCGATTGGCGTCGTCAGTCTGTTCGCGAAGTCTTCGACGTGCAGCCGACATTCTTGCCAATCCAATCCGGCATCTATCTCGTCTTTGACTGAACGAGACGCGGGGCAGTAGCCCGACCGTTAGGGAAGGCGTTCATACGCGCTCTCACGCCCTCCCTAACGGTTGGGCTACTGCCCCGATGCCCGCAAATTGCGAAGTCAACTGCCGCGTCTTAGAATGCAACGACCCGCGGAGCCGTTGAATTGTTCGTAATTTTCTTCGCCACTTTTGGAGCAGTATTCCTTGCCGAAATAGTCGGCGACAAATTGCTCTATACCACTGGCGTGCTGGCGGCGCGGTATCGCACCGCGCCCATCATGATTGGGATGGCCGCCGCCTTCATGGCAAAGATGGGTGTCGCTGTGTTAATCGGTGAAGCGATTTCGAGACTGCCGCGACTACTGGTAGCAGCGATCACGGCGGCGAGTTTTCTCAGTATCGCATTTGTGCTGTGGAAAAAGTCGGACCGCCCGCGCGAATCGAAAGAATCGCATCGCGCGCATAAAGCGGCGATGGTTTCGTTCGCCGCGATCTTTTTTTCTGAGTGGGGCGACGTCGGACAAATAACAGCGGCAACGCTGGCCGCGAAATATCATGCGGCATTGATAGTTTGGTTTGGGGCCGTCGCGGCGATGATCACGAAAGGATCTTTGGCGGCGTTTCTGGGCGCCGGAATTCGCCGCTGGATTCACGATCGGGTGTCGCCAAAGATCGTTCGTTACGTGGCAGTTAGTTTGTTGTTAATTTTAGGCGCACTGTCAGTGATCGAAATCCTGATGAGTGAACGAGCGTGAGGATGGAAAATCCTGTCTGAATAATATTTAAGAAGCGTGCCGACCTTTACTCAGGAAGAAAGAAAGAGCGCATTCCGGTTCATCGTCGCGTTGGGCTTTGTCAGCCTGTTCGCCGACATGACTTATGAAGGCGCGCACAGCGTCATTGGGCCCTTGCTCAAGGATCTCGGCGCCAGCGCTACGGAGGTCGGAATCATAGCCGGGCTCGGGGAGATGATTGCCGCGAGCCTGCGTTACTTTTCAGGCAAGCTCGCCGATCGCACACGCGCGTATTGGACCATTACCACACTCGGATATTTTTTGAATCTGGTGGTGGTGCCGGGTTTGGCCTTTGCCGGAAGTTGGGAAGCAGCAGCGTTGTTGGTTGTCGCAGAGCGCACCGGAAAAAGCTTGCGCGGCCCGGCGCGTGATGTGCTGTTGTCGGAAGCAACTGAAGTCGTCGGTCACGGATCGGGATTCGGATTGCACGCCGCGATGGATCAGACCGGCGCCGTGCTGGGGCCGGTCTTCGTCGCGATTTCAGTCGCTCGCACTCATCGTTTTGGGCCAGCTTTCCTGTGGCTGGCTCTGCCGGCGGCGGGGGCATTCGTCTCGCTCTTATTCGCGCGGGCTGCAAGGTCAAAGCACGCGACGCCGCCGCCCGCACCGGCGCAGAAGAATCTGCCGCAGGTTTTTTGGATTTACGTGGCTGCGGCCGGATTGCTGGCCCTGGGCTTTGTTGACTTTCCGCTGCTCGCTTATCACTTTCAGAAAAATTCGCTGACGAAGCCCGAAGTGATTCCGCTGCTCTATGCCGGCGCGATGGGAGTCAACGGCATAACTGCGCTGGTTTTCGGCAGGCTCTTCGATCGTTATGGAATTCAAATCATTGCCGTGGGAATAGTCGTTTCCCTGTTGGCATTGCCGTTTGGATTTTTGGGAGGATCAACCGGAGTGTACGTGAGCGTGGCCTGTTGGGCCACCGGCCTTGGCGCGCAGGATGCGACGTTGCGATCGGGAATCTCGCAGGTCGTTTCGATGAACAAACGGGGAACGGCCTTTGGTGCGTTCAATGCTGCTTACGGAGTACTTTGGTTTGTCGGCAGCGTGATAATGGGCGTGCTGTATGACTTTTCGTTGGTAACTCTCGTGGCATTCGGAATGGTCGCTCAGTTAGCCGCGGCAGTCTTTTTCGTTTGGCTGCGCAAGCCGTTAGCGGAAGAAAAGACGACCGCCTAGCAAAGCAAGTTTACGGCACGTTCGAGAATTGAATGAACGCCAATCAGGACTTTCGTATTGCTCGCTATCATCCCTGCCATAACTAAAAATCCCGACAGACTGATCATCGGCAGCAATCGAACTAACGCACTGTTAGTTCTCCGCTCAACTCCGTGCGAAGAGATCTCGATTAGTCGTTTGATGCGTCCCTTAACTCCCTGGGCCTCGGCGCCGACAAGATAAGCGCCCAGCGGTACATCGGCGCGTGCGCCGGCGGGAACCATCTTCGCGATGGTCACCAACGCGGAGGCAAGATTCAAGGCGGTGGCTCGACTCTGCTGCGCGGCAAACTCATCCGCCGCGCCTTCCGCGCACTCGGCCCACGCACGATCCACCGCGCGTCCGAACGGAACCAGCACCAAAGTATCGCGGCAAATTCCCAACAGCGTGCGCTTCAAATTATCTCGCGCGGCAAGGTGACCGCATTCATGCGCGATGGCTGCCGCCAGTTCTTCCTCGTTCAGCGAAAGCAAGACTTCGTGAGCAATAAACAGGCGGGGGCGGAAAGTCCCGACGATGGCAATGATCGGAAAAGCGTGAGTGATCCGAAATGTCGGTATGTCGATCCCCGGCAGATCCATTCGCTCTGATCTCAAGAGCCATTTTTTCGTCAGTCGAATGGTGGCGAACCACGATCGAATGACGCGCCAGAGGGCGAACGTGACGCTCGCCACTGACAACATCGCGAGCGCTGCCAATTTCTTGCTGACAACTTCAGGCGTCACGCGCGGCTCATAACCGATATAAGAGGGAATCAGGAAAAGAGCGATCGCAATGGCCGCCCACACCCCGGGCAGAAAATGAAACGACGCGCGGGGCCAGCAATCGCCAGACAATGGCCACGGCCAATGACGCGCAGGCGATGAGCAGCGCCAGGCCAGCGAGCATTACACAGATTCCCAACAGCTCGTACATGTCTATTCCGGCTTGTGTCTTCGCTCCCGTTTCTTTTCTTTGACCAGCCGCTCCAACTCATCGAGCAGTTCGCGGTCATGCTCGCTCACTGTTTCGACAATGCACGCGAGCACGGGCCGAACGCCTTCAGCTCCATGACCCAGCAAGCCATCGATCACGTCTTCGCGGATGCCGTGCTCGAATTCTTCGCGCGAAACAGCAGGGGAATAGAAAAAAGCGCGGCCATCTTTGCGGCGATCGAGCAGCCGTTTTTTGTAGAGACGGTCAAGCGTCGTCATCAAGGTGGTGTAGGCGATGCGCTCTTCGAAGGCCAGATAAATATCGCGCACGGTCGCCTCGCGCCGCCGCCAGGTTTCATTGAGTACGGCGCGCTCGAGCTTGCCGAGGGCGAGCGAAGCTACTTCGTTCGGGCGGCGAAATCCACGCAGGAGAAATCGGGGCGGTCTCATTTCAGTCAGATATTCTCTAAATACGGAGATACGAAGTCAACCAGAGTCTGTGGAATTCGTGCCGGCAACCTTCCAGAAGTTCCAGGAATCACTCGTGCATCGGGCAAGCCTGGACCGCGCACAATTGCCACCGACCATCGCGCTCAGCGAACACGCTCATAATTTTGTATTGTCCGGCGAGTTCGCGGCCGTGATAGAGCCAGGTCGCGGAATCGCGGGCGGACAAAACGGCAGTCGTGCCGAAAACTCGCACGTTAAGTTGCTCGCGAGTGATATGTTCGATCTTCAGATCGCCTGAAGTTACATCGGCGATGAACTGAGCCTTGTCGTCGCCTTCGAGCGGGTAGGTGAAATAAAAATCGTCGGCCATGATTCGTTCGAGCGTCGCGGCATCAGCTCGGACCAGCGCTTTAACCCATTCATCATTCAATTGGCGAACGTGCTGTTCGATTTCGATCTTAGATCGTTGCGAGTTTTGAATTGCAGCGTCCATTCGATGTTCTTTTTTCCAAGCGGGTAGATGACAAGCGGCTTCTACGCCAAATCGGTGTGTGAGTCAACTGGAAATTACCCCGGAGGCGATATTGCGATGGTGTATCAAAACAGTGTCTCGCTGTGTCTTGCGTCGAGTTGCTTATCCTTCAATGTCGTTGTTTTCTTCCCATAGTCCTATGGTGGTTGACTACCCATGTCGTCTAAACCGACACGATATGGAGTACTGAGATGTGGATTCCAGACCATATCTAAATTAAAGCGATTGGCATGGTCATTGCGAACGTTGATAGCGGAGGTCAAGAGACAATGAAAATGAACGGCATCAAAAAATTTGGAGGCGCAATCCTGGGACTGTTGTTGTTTTGTGGTATCACGTTGATATCGAGCACGACGGCCCAGGCACAGTATCCGTGGAACCAGGATCAATATCGACGACAACAGCAGTACGAGCGAGAGCGTGAGCTCCAGCGTCAGCGCGAGCTCCAGCGTCAGCAGCAGCAGAGTGGGTGGTACGACCAGTATGGTAACTATCATGCGAATCGCAACTACAACAACCAGAATGGTTATTACAACAACCAGAATGGCTACTACAACCAAAATGGCTACAACCAAGGCTACCGCGGACGCAACTGGGATGGTTACGGGAATATGGGTGGCTCGTACGAGTTGCGACAGACAGCCTTGAACGCTGGCTATAACGAGGGTTTGAAGGCAGGACGGAATGATCGACGCAGCGGTCGCTACAATGCGACGCGATACCCAAACACACTGAAGGACTACAATCCTCGGATGGGTGATCGTTATACCTATCAACAGTACTTCGTGGCCGCGTATCAGAACGGTTACGCAGACGGTTACCGCGGTGCGTAACTAACTTGTAACCAGGTAATATCGAACTTCATGGCGCGGTGACTGCCGGGGAGTTGAGGTTGAGACCTCAGCTCCCTTTTTTCTGCCTTCTGCGGGCGATCCAATCGCGGAATGCCCGCCCTAATCAAACTTTAATAGAAGTAAATAAGCAGCGCCCCGCTCTTTTGAATTTACATTTTCAGGCACAGCTATGCGGAAAAAAATCCTGGTGATTGAAGATG
>QHXH01000231.1 GCA_003222855.1 Acidobacteriota bacterium | reverse complement strand
CCTGATCCATAACGACCGCCAGATTGCGCGGAACCGCTTGAATCACAGTCACCAACCGTTGCGCCTGAACATTAATCAGGAAGAGCACTTTTGAAATAAGCTCTTCGCGCGAAGGGAGATTGGCGATCGATTCGACTTCTTTGAGCTCGACAACTTTGCCTTCGACCAGTCCAACCTTGAAGCTGAAAATGTCCGGGTTCGCTTTCGAAAATTTTGCAATGGCTTTCGAAAGCCCTACCGGATCGCTGGTGCTCAACGCCACTGCCGTTACGCCTTTGAACTGATCTGCCATCGGTCCGAGCGCAGTACCGGCGGCCGCCTTGCGCGCCAAAGTATTCTTCACAACTGAGTAGGTCACCCCTGCTTCGCGAAGCTGGCGTCGCAGCTCCTGGTCCTTCGCGACCGTCATATTCTTAAAGCTT
>QHXH01000232.1 GCA_003222855.1 Acidobacteriota bacterium | reverse complement strand
TTCACGTTCTTCGATGTCCGACAAACTTCAGTTTGTGGCAATCGTAACAATTAAGGATGATCGACAAAATGAAGTTTGTCGGACCAGTCGCTTTTGGCAAAGAAGCAAAGTAAATTTCTGCGAGGGCGTCGGATCGATCCAACGCCAATCAACGACAGCACCCAGCTCGTTGATTTGGTTGACAGCGCATTCGTCGCTTACAACGCGGCGCGCTTGCGCGAAGCGTGCTGGCTCTTCTCGCAGAAGATGCTCGAACCCGACGTTACCGTCGGCGTGACGTTGACTGGCGCGCTAACGCCTGCGGGCTTGGGAATGTCGGCGCTGATTCCGCTGATCCAGGCCGGCTTCATCGATTGGATCATTTCGACCGGCGCAAATTTTTATCACGATACGCATTTTGGCATCGGACTCTCGATGCACGAGGGAAATGCATCAACGTCAGATATCGTGTTGCGCGCCGAAGAAGTCGTACGCATTTACGACATCTTTTTTGATTACTCAGTGTTGCTGGACACGGATTCTTTTTTCCGCCGCGTAATCGAAGCGCCCGAGTTTCAGAAGCCCATGTCCACCGCCGAGTTTCACTATCGCTGCGGGCGATACGTTCTGGAGCGCGAACGAAAGCTGGGATTAAAAAACAAGTCCCTGCTGGCGGCGGCACATGAATACGCAGTGCCGCTTTACACATCGTCGCCCGGTGATTCATCGATCGGGATGAATGTCGCGGCCAAGGCATTACAGGGAAACAAGCTCGCTTTCGATCCGTCGCTCGATGTGAACGAGACCGCGGCGATCGTTCTTGCAGCCAAGCGCGGCTTGATCCAGGATCGAGTCAGCGCCGGGAGCGGACGGGTCAAGCGCTCAAGCCGAAAGAAGACAGGAGGCCGCTCGGCGATTTTTATCCTTGGCGGCGGCTCTCCCAAAAATTTCGCGTTGCAAACTGAGCCACAGATTCAGGAAGTGTTGGGGATCGATGAGCGGGGCCACGACTATTTCCTGCAGGTCACAGACGCGCGGCCGGATACCGGCGGCTTGTCAGGGGCCACGCCCGGTGAAGCGGTGTCATGGGGTAAAGTCGATCCGGATCGTTTGCCTGACGCAGTTGTATGTTATCTCGATTCAACAGTGGCGCTGCCAATCATCACGGCCTATGCTTTAGCCAAACACAAACCGCGGCCGCCGCGACGGCTTTACGAGCGTCGCGAAGAGTTTATGAAATTGTTGTTGAGCGAGTATCAGAAATCCAATCGAAGGTAATTACGGTCAGAACCGCCTGCGGTAGCGGGCGGGTAGATCTGCGTGGAGCTGGACTATAGTATGAAGAACGAGCCAGGGCAGGTAGGGAAACCACTAACGTTGAGTTACTACAACTGTTCGAAATGTCCTGCATACTGCTGCTCGATTTACGAGCGCGTACAAGTGACGAAGCGCGATATTCGACGGCTGGCAAACCACTTCGGGGTCGATGTCGAAACTGCGCAGCGCCGCTTTACGACCACCTGGCAAGGCGAGCAGATTTTGCGGCGGAAGGCCGACCCGATTTTTGGTAAGGCCTGTAAGTTCCTCGATCCATCGACGCGTCGTTGTACTATTTACAATGGCCGGCCGGCCGTCTGTCGTGAATTCCCTGCCCGCACGCGATGCGCGTATTACGACTTGCTGACATTCGAGCGCTCGCAGCAGGGCGATGACACCGTTCTGCCACTGGTGCAGATCACTTTTCGCAACGGAGACAAGTAGTTTCGAGTTTATTTCCAGATTGCGCTCAACGAGACAAGCAAATACAATTTGCGCTCTGAACAATCGCGAATTATGAAAGAGCTGCTTACAAAAATGGTCGGCCAGGAAATCGACGTGGTATGTACCGGCGCTTCGAGCCTGCGCGGCACAGTTGTGAAAGTCGAAGGTAACGTGCTCCATTTGAAAGACGACGACGGCAATGTCTGCTACGTGGCCCTGGATAAAATCGTCGCCGTTTGGGAAAAGCGGGACAAAGAGCGCCAACCGGGATTTGTATTCAAAAGTTGAGCCGCATCGCAGGGTTGCGGAGTCAGAACCGGGAGCGGTGGCGACCGGTCAAACTGTAACAACGAGCACGCAGGGGATTAGAACCCGGTCGCTACCGCTCCCGGTACTGACTCCATCTCGAACCCAATCGAAAAGGCCGCAGCGGGAACCCGTTGCGGCCTTTTTCGTTCTTAACGCGACACGTTCTCATGGTTCGTTATTCCGTTCGCCAGCCGCGACATTGGTCGTGGATGTTCGCGGCTTCGCGATCGGTGTAATCGGCTGGAGTGACTGCGCCGGCACTCGGCGGAAACCATCAATGCGTGACAGCCAGTATTCATTGAAAGGCGAATACATCACGCCACCATGTCGGGCCGAGTGATAGAAACCTTTTTCGTCGACTACGATGCCGACATGGCTCAAATTGCTGAAAAATACGAGCGTCCCGAATTTGAATTGCTCGTCTTTGGCCGGTTCCGCAAACGTGGCCCAGTAGGAACGCGCTGGAGCTCGCTGAAAGTTGACGCCAATATCCTGGAACGCGCGCCAAACCAATCCGGAACAATCGAACTCGTCAGGACCCGTCCGATTAAACCTATAGCTGGCTCCGACGTGAGATTGAATCGCCGTCAGCAGTGCCTGATCAAGACGATTGGCTAAGTTGAGCGTCGGAGCTGCGGGCGCAGGGCGAGCAACGATTGTCGAAGTAAGGGTGCGCGGTCGTCGTTCTTCGACTGCGATTGGCGACGCCGGTTCAGTCGCCAACCTTATTCCACCGTTCGCGTTAACGGTCGAGATAATCTGACGCGGATCGGCTTCGCTGCTTTGAGCAATTACGGTGCTTGCAAAAAATAATGTCGCAATAACGACGAGCAGGCGGGGGAACAGTATTTGATTCCTCAAGGGGGATTTGATCTCCTATTTAAGCTTTCGTAAAAATAATCCAGCAGCGAGGTGGGGAAGATCATTCTATCGTTGGGCAGGTGTCGTCACAACAACCAATGTGACTGTTTTGTGATAACGCATCAGAGAGGTGAACCGAATGAGTTCATAAAATCAAGTGCGCAGGCGGTTTTCGCGAGGAAGCTTATCCGAATCGTCTTAACTGAGGACATACCCGTCATATTGATACGCGGGCGTGCTCTTCTAATTGTCGAGGGACCGCAGTAAATATCTCACCAGGCGACCTTGATTGCCGCAAGCGCTGACGACTGTCGTACATCGCTTGATCGGCACGCTCAATTGCGTCACCCAAATCCTTCAGCGAATCAAATCCACAGACACCGGCCGACACGCTAATCGTCGCCCGAGAACCGGTCCATTGTTCGCCGTTTTGATGAAGAACGTCATTTAGCGAGGACATGCGTCGCGACGCTTCTTCTTCGCGTAGCTTGAACATCAAAACGAGGAATTCGTCGCCGCCCCATCTGAAAACCATATCGTCGGCTCGTATCAACGAGCGAAGCGCCCGTGCCACCGCCCGAATCGCTTTGTCACCGACTCCATGACCAAAGCGATCGTTTATGGGCTTCAAATTATCGATGTCGATCACGGCGACGCATCCATAAGTGCCGGATTCATCGCCAGCTTGATCGCGGCTGAGCAACGAGTGGAAGGCATGACGATTTAATGCTTCGGTCAGCGGATCCATGCTCGCCATGAGTTCCAGTTTGTCGTGTGTTTCCGTGAGCTGTCGATTCGCCGCTTCGACTTCGCGGCGTACACCTTCCAGCAGCACGATCATCGTGCCAAAGCCAAGAATAATCTCCAGAACCAGATCGAAGATGGAAGTGTATTGCAGATAAGCGGCCGGAATGGTTATTCCCCACAAGCCGTTGCGCGCACCAAAGACCGGCACATCGTGGAGAAAATCAAACGACAACAAAATGAGTGCGGCCCCCATCACACGCAGCCCGGGACTGGAGTTTTCCCGCTTGATTGCAGGAAGCAGCACGATGAATGACGCGGCGAACAAAGCAGCCAGGATCGCGGCTTGCACCATGAACAGATTATTGAAGTCGTTGGACAGGAAGGGCAATACGCCGGCCATAATGGCTGCCGGTATCAGCAGGGAATAGCATCGGCGTGTCATGCTCACGTTGTTCGCCAGAGAACGACAACCGCCGACGAACATCAGACCGAACACGTACTCGCCAAAGAAGTAGAGGGAATAAAAAAGCTTATGTCCGAGCGAGACGTGGAAGCCGATGAACAAGCTGATGAGCGCGAGTGACAAACTTGCCCACGCGCGAGTCCAGTACGTCAACGATACGCTCTTAATCGATCCGCGCATCGACAGCGATAACAACGTCAGCAGGACGATGCCGACGCATTGAATTGCAAGTCCTACATTTGCGCTCATATTGAGAACCGGTGAGGTTCAGACTTGACGCATCTGGTGAAGATGTCGAGGAGGAGGGGGCGAAACTGTTCGCCATGAGCATTTTAGCGAACCTTGACGTTGGAGCGCCAGACTTTGTTTAGAGCCTGTAAGGCAAGGCGTCTGCCGCGAATTCTGAGTTACCAAGGGCGCTCGATGAGCAGGCTCAATAAACGCCCTCCCCGACTGTAGAGGTCGTCTGCCGGCCTATCTGTGCAACTCAGCCAGCAGTTTTTTATTGAGTTCGGCGTCGATCGATTCGAGCCGCCGTGCCTGGACCATCGCAGACTCGCGATCTCCTATTTCGAGATAGGCGAGTCCCAGATTGTAATAAGCCTCCGGCTCGTTCGGCTGGACGCGCGCGGCTTCTTTATAAGAAGTGATCGCATCATCGAACCGGCCCGCGAAGAAGTACGCGTCGCCGAGTTTGTTGTAAGCTTCGGACGAGCTGGGCCGCAGTTGCAGAGCTCGCTTGTAGGCACGAATCGCTTCTTCGTTGCGGCCTTGTTTGACTTTGCAGTAGCCAATTTGAATCCATGTTTCAGGGCGGCGCGGATTTCGATTCGCGGCAGTCTCGAAATAGTTAAGGGCGTTGTCATAGTTTCCGAGCCACAACGAATCAATGCCGCCGCGATACCACACCTCAGCCAAAGCCTCGGGCTGATTGCCAGGTTTCTTTGGAGTGAGCTGATCGAAAGGCATCAGTTCCCCGCCACGAAGAGCCGCGATCCGCGAAACTCCAAGTGCCAGATTAATGTTCTGGCCGTTGGTTACCTTCACCGTGACGATCCCAATGACCTCGCCATGCATATTGAAAAGCGGGCTGCCGCTGTTGCCATGCGAAACCGGCGCCGTCACCTGGATGATCCGGCCGAGGTCCGGCACCTCGCGCACTGCGGAGACGATGCCGTCACTGACTGACCCTTCGAGTCGCAAAGGATTTCCGATCACGAAGACCTGCTCCCCTTCATCGGGTAAGGCGGTAGTCATCGGCAGGGCACGAGATCGATCGATGGGCAGATCCACCTTCAACAAGGCGAGGTCTGCTTCGTCATCAATTGCCAGCGCGCCGGCCACGGGATAGGTGCGGCCCTTTCCGTCGAGCGTGTGAATCTCAACGCGGTGAGCGCCTTTGATCACGTGCATGTTCGTTACGACTTCGCCAGAACGCACGAAGAACCCGGTGCCGTTGATTAGCGGTTCTCCCTTCGCGTCATAGGTCAGCACAGACACCACCGAAGGCTTGACGCGACGAACAAGTTCGGGAAGCGTCGCCTGCGGTGCGGCAATATTAAGTGCGCGGGTCGAATCAGGATTCGAGCGATCCTGAGCGTTGGCAATCTGAGCGAAAGCGAGCAGACACAGGACGAGGGCAAAATGGGGGATGATTCTATTCAAGACAAGACCTCCTACTGCAAAAACCAAAGAGACCGAAAGCGCCGCTCCGAGCTGCGCACTAATCAAGTTGCCGGGATTGTCTGGGTGGCGATAAGGTCATCGCCGGAATCGGGGAAACTGGGTCCGACGTCAGGTCTGACGTCGTCCGGGAATAGTAGCCCAAGGCCGTCAAAATGGAAAGAGAAATAGTGCGGGGCGCGGAGTTCGTCCAGTAGGAACGAAATATCACAGTGCCCCGGTACTGACCTCATAAACAGAAATACCGGTGAGACTCGTCACCTCGCCGGTATCTGCATTCGCCGCAAAAAACTACATTATTCCAGGTCGCCGGCCATATCGGCGGTCTCTTCCGCCTCCACGTCGCCGGCGCCCTCTTCATCGAGGTCACTCACAGTCGCCATCACCGTGTGAGCGACGGGTTGAGCCATTTCGACGCCACCCAGAATCTCGGGAAATTCATCGGCCTCTTCGCGATCCGCTTCACCGATGGTTTCGTCACGATCGATATCGACGTTGCGGTAATACTCCATGCCGGTACCCGCCGGAATCAAGCGGCCCATGATCACGTTCTCTTTCAAGCCGCGCAGGTAATCCACGCGACCTGAAATTGCTGCTTCGGTAAGCACGCGCGTCGTCTCCTGGAACGAAGCTGCCGAGATGAACGAATCGGTCGAGAGTGACGCCTTGGTAATACCGAGCAATAAAGGTTCAGCCTGAGAGACTTCGCCTTTCTCGCCCCGCACCCTTTCGTTCTCATCCGAAAAGCGGAAGCGATCGACCTGTTCTTCAAGCAGGAATTCGGTATCGCCGACTTCCTTGATCTTTACCCAGCGCAACATCTGACGAACGATCACTTCGATGTGCTTGTCGTTGATGTTCACACCCTGCAGACGATAGACTTCCTGAATTTCGTTCACCAGATATTCCTGCAAACGATTCATACCCAGCACGCGCAGAATGTCGTGCGGATTCAATGGTCCATCCTGCAAAGCCTCGCCGGCACGGACGCGATCGCCTTCCTGCACATTGATGTGCGTGCCGCGCGGGATGTCGTACTCGCGCTCTTCACCGTCGTCGCCGACGATGATTAGTTTGCGCTTGCCTTTCGAGATTGGACCAAGCTTGACGGTGCCGTCGATTTCCGACATGACCGCGGCTTCCCCCGGCCGGCGAGCTTCAAACAACTCGACGACACGCGGCAGGCCGCCCGTAATGTCTTTGGTCTTGGTGGTCTCGCGCGGAATCTTTGCGATGACATCGCCCGGTTCTACGGTTTCCCCGTCATTCACCATCAGGTTCGCGCGCACCGGCATCTGATAAGTCTTCAGCACCTTGTTGCTGGCGTTCCGAATTTCCAAACGCGGCTGTTTCTTTTCGTCGGGCGAATCCTTAACCACCATGTGCGACAGACCGGTCACCTGGTCCGTCTCTTCTTCGAAAGTCACGCCTTCTTTCAAGTCCTGGAACTTAAGGTGTCCAGCGACTTCCGTAAGGATGGCGAAGGTGAACGGGTCCCAGGTCGCCAGCAACTGATCCTGTGCGACCAGATCTCCGTCTTCAACCAAAATGTGCGCGCCGTAAACGATCTGATAGCGCGCGACTTCGCGGCCGCGTTCATCGATGATCGTTAAGGCGCCGTTGCGATTCATAGCCACGCGCTCGCCCTTGCGGCTCTTTACCGTGATCAGATCGACGTATTTGATTTTTCCTTCGACGCGAGCTTCGTGCTTCGAAGATTCTTCCAGACGCGCCGTGCCGCCGATGTGGAAAGTTCGCATCGTAAGCTGCGTGCCCGGTTCACCAATCGATTGCGCGGCGATGACGCCAACTGCCTCGCCGATATCGACCGGCCGGCCGGTAGCGAGATTGCGCCCGTAACATTTGATACAGCATCCGCGCCGGGATTCGCAGGTCAGCACTGAGCGAATGCGCACGCGCTGCACACCTGAGCGTTGAATTTCGGCCGCGAGATCTTCGTCGATTTCCTGATTACTCTCGACGATGACAGTTCCTTCAACCGGATCGATCACGTCTTCGAGCGCCGTGCGGCCCACGATACGATCGCGCAAGCTCTCGATCTCTTCGCCGCCTTCGACGATTGCGCTGGCCGAGATACCCTTCAAGGTACCGCAGTCCTGTTCGCTGATGATCACGTCCTGGGCCACGTCAACGAGCCGGCGAGTCAGGTAACCCGAATCGGCAGTCTTCAAAGCCGTGTCCGCCAGGCCTTTACGGGCGCCGTGCGTCGAAATGAAGTACTGCAAAACGTTCAGGCCTTCGCGGAAGTTGGACTGAATCGGCGTCTCGATGATTTCGCCCGAAGGCCGGGCCATCAGTCCGCGCATGCCCGCCAACTGCCGAATCTGTTGCGCGGAACCGCGCGCGCCCGAATCGGACATGATCAGGATCGGATTCATTTCGTTGGACGCCTTCTCACGATCGTCCATCGCCTTGAACATTTCCTTCGCGACTTTGTCGGTAGCTTCCGACCAGATGGCGATGACTTTGTTGTAACGCTCGCCGTTTGTGATCACGCCATCGCGATATTGCTGCTCGACGGTGATCACATCCTTCTCAGCTTTGCCGACGATCTCCGGCTTCGAAGGAGGCGTCACCAGATCGTCGATGCCGATCGAGATACCGGCCTTGGTTGCGTACAAGAAACCGAGACTTTTCAAATCGTCGAGCATCTTCACGGTCATCTCGTGACCGAGGCGAATATGCGAATAATTAACGAGCGACTGCAAGCCCTTCTTGCGCAACGTACCGTTGATATAAGGGAGGCCGGCCGGAATTGCATCGTTGAAAATCACCCGGCCCACGGTCGTGTTGATAACGCGGCGCACGTCTTCCTGCAGCGTGCCGCGCAGAATGTCCTGCGTGTCGTGTTCCTGCGTCAGGTCGATCAGGTCGCCGGTGATGCGCAGCTTGATCGGAGTTTGCGTCGTCACATCCTTTGAGTCGAGCGCCAGGAAAACCTCTTCCTTGGAGGCAAACACCCGGCCTTCTCCCTTGGCGCCTTCCTTGTCGCGCGTCAGGTAGTAAATGCCGAGGACGATGTCCTGTGAAGGTACGGCGATCGGCTGACCGCTCGCGGGACTCAGAATGTTATTCGAAGAAAGCATCAGCACGGCGGCTTCGATCTGCGCTTCCGGCGAGAGTGGAATATGCACAGCCATCTGATCACCGTCAAAGTCAGCATTGAATGCCGTGCAGACAAGCGGATGAATCTTAATCGCCTTGCCTTCCACCAACACCGGCTCGAACGCCTGAATGCCGAGGCGGTGCAGCGTCGGCGCACGATTGAGCAGCACTGGATGTTCGCGAATTACTTCTTCCAGGATGTCCCAGACAACGGGCTCCTGCCGCTCAACCATTTCACGCGCCTGCTTGATCGTGGCGGCGTGGCCCTGTTTTTCGAGTTGGTTGTAGATGAATGGTTTGAACAGTTCCAAAGCCATCTTCTTGGGCAGACCGCACTGATGCAGTTTGAGTTCAGGCCCAACAACTATTACTGATCGCCCTGAGTAGTCGACGCGTTTGCCGAGCAGGTTCTGACGAAAACGTCCCTGCTTGCCTTTCAAGGTGCCGCTCAGGGATTTCAGCGGGCGATTGTTCACGCCGCGCAGCACGCGTCCACGACGGCCATTGTCGAACAAAGCGTCCACGGCCTCCTGCAGCATGCGCTTTTCGTTGCGCACGATGACTTCGGGCGCCCGCAACTCCATCAATTTCTTGAGACGATTATTTCGATTGATGACCCGGCGATACAGATCGTTCAGATCAGAGGTCGCAAAGCGACCGCCATCGAGCGGCACCAGCGGCCGCAGCTCAGGCGGAATCACCGGAATTACATCGAGGATCATCCACTCGGGATGATTACCGGACTTCAGAAAAGAGGTCGCGACTTTCAGCCGTTTTGAAAACTTCAGTTTCTTCTGTTGCGAAGTCTCTTCGCGCATGCGGCGGCGCAGCTCGACAGCGAGCTCGTCGATCTTCACCATCGAAAGCAATTCTTTGATTGCTTCGGCGCCCATTTTGGCAACGAACTGGCCGGGACTCTCGCGCATCAATTCGCGATAACGCTCATCGGTCAACAGTTCGCGCTCTTTCAAATCCTTAACATCACCCGGATCGATGACGATGTAGGACTCGAAGTAAAGGACTTTCTCGAGTTCGCGTAGCGGAATATCGAGCAGATGCCCGATACGCGACGGCAAGCCCTTGAAGAACCAAACATGTGAGCAGGGGCTGGCGAGATCGATGTGGCCCAAACGCTCGCGTCGCACTTTGGCCTGAGTCACTTCGACGCCGCACTTGTCGCAGATCACGCCGCGGTGCTTCATGCGTTTGTACTTACCGCAAAGACATTCCCAATCCGCGACCGGACCAAAGATGCGCGCGCAGAACAATCCATCGCGCTCAGGTTTGAAGGTGCGATAGTTAATCGTCTCGGGCTTGGTTACTTCACCGTGCGACCACTGACGGATCTTTTCCGGTGAAGCTAGCGAGATGCGAATCGCCTCGAAGTCAGGCGCCAGTTGCGTTTTCTCTTGATGAAATCGAAACATCTTTTCTCCGATTTATAGTCCCATCTATCCTATTTCGTCGTATTCGTCCCAGGGGACATATGGGACGGATGTGACCTATTTAAATTCCGCTGGTAATCAACGGTTCCGCAATCGTCTCGTCGGGCGCGCCGTCTTTCTGGACCAGTTCCACGTCCAGGCACAGCGACTGTAGTTCGCGCACCAGTACGTTGAAGCTTTCGGGCAAACCCGGATCGAAGTCTGCTTCACCTTTGACGATGGCTTCATATATCTTGGATCGTCCGGCGACGTCGTCGGACTTCGCCGTCAACAATTCCTGAAGAATGTGCGCTGCGCCGTAGGCCTCCAGTGCCCACACCTCCATCTCTCCAAACCGCTGTCCGCCGAACTGCGCCTTGCCGCCCAGCGGCTGTTGCGTGATCAGCGAATACGGCCCAATCGAGCGCGCGTGAATCTTGTCGTCAACCAGGTGCGAAAGTTTCAGCATGTAAATGTAGCCGACGGTGACCTTTTGCTCGAACGGGTCGCCGCTCAATCCGTCATACAGCACGGCCTTGCCTGACTCGTTAACGATCTCAGGCAAACCAAGCTCGCGTGCCCGAGCACCGGCATCCTGCAAACGCACCTTGATCTCTTTTTCTGTCGCGCCGTCGAACACCGGTGTCGCGTAATACAAACCGAGGACGCGGGCGGCCCACCCGAGGTGCGTCTCGAGAATTTGGCCCACGTTCATGCGCGAGGGCACGCCGAGCGGATTGAGCACAATCTCGACCGGGGTTCCGTCCGGCAGATAAGGCATGTCTTCTTCCGGCAGGATGCGCGCAATCACGCCCTTGTTTCCGTGGCGGCCGGCCATCTTGTCGCCGACCGAAAGTTTGCGCTTCATGGCGATGAAGACTTTCACCATCTTGATCACACCGGGTGAAAGCTCGTCGCCCTGGCGCAGTTTGGCAATCTTCTCTTCGTAAATGTCCGATAGAATTTTGATCTGGCGCTCAGTCCGATCCTCGTATTGTTTTACTTCTGCGGCCGCGTCGATTCTGGAGGAAGCGACCTGCGCTTTGCGCAGGGCCCTGGGCTCGACCGCCTGCAGCATCTCACGCGTAATCGGCTCGCCTTTCGGAATCACGACTTCGCGGTTAACCGTGAGATCGGCAGAAAGTTTGCGGCCTTCGAACAGTTCATAAATTCGTTCGTTGCGCTGCTCCTGAAGGATCCGAATTTCATCCTCAAGATCGCGGCGCAGACGCTCTTCCTCGTCCTGTTCGATCGAAAGCGAACGCTGATCCTTCTCCTGGCCCTTGCGCGTGAACACTTGAACGTCAACGACCGTGCCGTCGATGCCCGGAGGACAGACAAGCGACGCGTAATCGCGCGCAGGAGTTTTTCTTCGGCGGTTAACTGGGTTTCGCCTTTGGGGGTTACTTTACCGACGAGGATCGAGCCTGGCTTGACCTGCGCGCCAATGCGGATGATTCCACTGTCATCGAGATCGCGCAGCATGTTCTCGCCGACGTTTGGAATGTCGCGCGTGATTTCTTCCGGCCCCAGCTTCGTGTCGCGAGCTTCGATCTCCAGCTCCTCAATGTGAATCGACGTGTAGTAATCGTCTTTCACCAGCCGTTCCGAAACCAGAATCGCGTCTTCAAAGTTGTAACCGCGCCAGGGCATGAACGCTACCAGCACGTTTCTTCCCAACGCGAGTTCGCCACGATCCGTGCAAGGACCATCGGCAATCACCTGGCCTTTGGCGACCCGCTCGCCAACGTGAACGATCGGCCGTTGATTGATGCAGGTGTTCTGGTTCGAACGTTTGAATTTAATCAGCGTGTAGATGTCCGCGGTCACCTCGCGCGAAATCGTGCCGTCCACGTTGTGATCGGCTTTAACGATGATGCGTTCGGAATCCGTGTAATCGACGACGCCGTCGCGGCGCGCAATCACCACCGCTCCTGAATCCCGCGCCGTCACGTCTTCCATGCCGGTGCCGATATAAGGCGCTTCCGCGCGCAGCAGGGGCACCGATTGACGTTGCATGTTCGATCCCATCAAGGCGCGGTTCGCGTCATCGTTTTCGAGGAAAGGAATCAGCGAGGCGGCCACCGAGACGAGTTGCTTCGGAGAAACGTCCACGTACTCGATCTCTTCGCGATGCGCGAGAATAAATTCTCCTGCCTTTCGCGCGGCGTTTCGTTCGTTGACGATGTAGCTGTTTTCGTCGAGCGCGATGTTCGCCTGTCCTACGACATGTTTGTCCTCAACCCACGCCGTCAGATAAAATGTTGGCTTTATCGACATCATCCTGAGGCACATGATCGCCCGGCTTGAATTTCGTGTCGCCGCCGTTTCGGACGCGCACGAATTCAACCACGTTGCCGTTTATGACTCTTCGATACGGCGCTTCGATGAAGCCAAACTCGTTGATGCGAGCGTAGCACGCCAGCGAAGAAATCAAACCGATGTTCGGACCCTCAGGCGTCTCGATCGGACAGATGCGCCCATAGTGTGTCGGGTGCACGTCGCGGACTTCGAATCCGGCACGCTCGCGGCTCAGTCCGCCTGGTCCCAGCGCAGACAACCGGCGCTTGTGTGTAATTTCTGAAAGCGGATTTGTCTGATCCATAAACTGCGACAACTGTGACGAGCCAAAGAACTCGCGCACCGCAGCCGTGACCGGCTTGGCGTTGATGAGATCGCGCGGCATGGTCGTCTGCATCTCCTGATGGATCGACATCTTCTCTTTGATCGCGCGCTCCATTCGTTCCAGACCGATGCGAAACTGATTTTCCAGCAATTCGCCGACGGCGCGCACGCGACGATTGCCCAGGTGATCGATATCGTCAGCCTGATAAATGGGCCGCTTCTCGTCATCGACTGGATTCCGGCGCATCTTCAGAACGTAGGTGACGACTTCAAAAAAGTCGCTCGCCTGCAGCAACGGATCTTCGATCCGATTCATTTCCGGCTTGCCCATCTTGATATTGAATTTCAGGCGGCCGACGCGCGAGAAATCGAATTTGCGCGGATCGAAGAACATGCCTTCCAGCAAGCGATAGGCGGTCTGCACCGTCGGTGGATCGCCAGGCCGCATTTTGCGATAGATTTCGAGTAAAGCGTCGACTGGTTTAGTGACCGTGTCCTTCTTCAGCGTCTGGGCGATGACCACTCCGACATCGTCGCTTTCAGGAAAAAAGACCGAGAAATCTTTCACCCCGGTTTGAATAATCTCCTGAAGCTTCGCCGGCGTGATCTCGTTATTAGCTTCGACCACGACTTCGCCGGTTTCGGTGTTGACGACATCGGAAGCGGCATACGCCCCTTCGAATTGCCCAGACTCGATCTCAACTTCACCGATGTTTGCTTTGCGCAAACCTTCGAGCGAAGTCCGGGAAATCTCTTTCCCCTTGCGAACGATGGGATCCGGACCGCGACCCTTGATCTCAAAATCGACCTTCATCCCAACCAGATTGGTCTTGCCGGCTTCGGGCACCTGGACCATCAGACGGCTGTCTTCGACGCGGACCTCATCGGCTACATAGAAATGGCGAATAATGTCTTCGTCGGTGAAGGATGAGTTCTTAACGGCGTCTTCCAACTGACCGTCGCTGCCGAATGACTTGCTGTTGAAGTTTGATTGCAGCCAGACGCCGAGCGCGCGCAGAAAGATCGTCGCCAGGAATTTGCGCTTGCCGACGCGAACGTAGAGCAAGTTCTTCTGGTCGTATTCGAATTCCACCCACGAGCCGCGATACGGAATAATCTTCGCGACAAAGAGCTGTCCGCGTTTGAAGAACACACCGGGCGAGCGATGAAGCTGCGAAACGATTACGCGCTCAGTTCCGTTGATGATGAAGGTTCCGTTGTCGGTCATCAGCGGAATCTCACCAAAGAAAACTTCTTCTTCCTTGATATCGCGAATCGACTTAACGTTCGTGTCGGGATCCTTGTCGTAAACCGTGAGACGAATCTTGACCTTGAGCGGCACGCTGTAACTCATGCCGCGCTCCTGACACTCCTGCTGATCGTGCTTGTGTTTCAGTCCGACAGGCTCGCCGCAATTCGGGCACAATTCGGGGCGCACTGAATTGAACGTGCCGCAAACGTGACAGAGCGTTTCGCCCGGACGCAACGGATCGACCTTGATGCTGGCGCCGCAATTCTTACAGGCAGAGCGCAGGAAGCGCAGACCCTCCAGGTTGCCGCACTTGCACTGCCAGTTGCCGATTTGATACTCGACAAAATCCAGCGTCGCCGTCTCGCGAAAGTCGGAAATCGGAAACACTGATTTGAATACGGATTGCAGACCGGTGCTCTCGCGCTCTTCGGGCAGCATGTCCATTTGCAGAAACCGATTGTATGATTCGCGCTGAATCTCGATCAGATTCGGAATGGGTACCGCTGTTTTGATTTTGGAAAAGTCCTGCCGCACAGGGGCCTGGCTCGTTCGTCGACCTAATCCAGTATTCGTTGCTTCAAGTAAATTTGCAGACATGAATATTCCTTATTGTCGTTCAGCTAACTGCCAAATCATTACGCCGGCCACAGACACGTATGCGGTCAGGGCGCACAAAACCCCTGACCGCTTTAGATTGAAAAAGCGATTGCCTTCTTCGAGTTTTTCGGGAGCAACGCCAGCGCTTCAATACTCCCCTAAGTTAACCGCTAAACAGCCAAAAATCAAGCCGGGCCAGAGCAGCCGGCACGATGCGACACATCAGGCGCCACCTCGACCCGGCAGCGCCAGACAAACCAACAAAGACGCTTATTTGACTTCGACAGTCGCGCCCGCGTCAGCCAGCTTTTGTCTGACGGTCTCCGCCTCTTCCTTGGAAACGCCTTCTTTGACTGCCTTTGGCGCAGCTTCGACGAGGTCTTTCGCTTCCTTCAAACCAAGCGCGGTAACTTCGCGAACGACCTTGATAACGTTGATCTTGTTTCCGCCCGCAGCTTGAAGAATGACATCGAATTCCGTCTTTTCTTCGGCCGCAGCCGCCGCTTCGCCACCGCCACCCGCCGCCGCTGCAGGCGCAGCCGCCACGGCTGCCGCTGCCGACACGCCAAACGTTTCTTCCATCAACTTCACAAGCTGCGAAGCTTCCAACAAGGTCATTTCCTTTATCTGATCGACTATTCCCTGAATATCAGCCATGACTC
>QHXH01000566.1 GCA_003222855.1 Acidobacteriota bacterium | reverse complement strand
TTGGACCCCACGGTCGCCGGCCGCATTTCAACGATCTCAAATGGTCAGGAATTAAAGCAAACCTCACTAATAACATTCGTCTCGGTCTGGATCTCAAAGGCGGCTCGCATCTGGTGATGCGCGTGAAGACTGAGGAGTATCTGAAACGGCTGACTGAAGACAATGCAATCGCGGCACAAAACGCTGCCAAAGAAGCGGGATTTGAAGTTAGGGAAGCGCATGCCGAAACTTCGAGCGGAAGCTATCGAGTGGTTTTGCAGGCGCCTGATCCATCCAGGATCAAAGACATTCGCGATGCCGTGGAGAAGAAAGTAGATCTCGGCGACCGCGCCGGCTGGTCTTTTTCCAGTTCGGGAAACGAAGTTAGCTGGACTCTAAGCGGGGCGCAGCAATCTGCGCTGGCTCAGCAGGCCACTGAGCAGGCATACAAGATCATCGATAGCCGGATCAATGCGATTGGCGTCGCCGAACCCACTCTGCAATATCACGGTGGACAGAACTCGCATGAAATTCTGCTGCAGATGCCCGGCATCCAGGATCCTGAGCACGTGAAACAACTGCTCGCCGGCCAATCTCACCTCGAGTTGGTGCACGTCATTAGTCCTGCGAGCCCGGTGCCAGCGCAGACTTATATGACCGAGGACGAGGCGCTCGCATCGCTCAACAGCGGCGGCAAGATTCCGGCAAATCGACGTGTCCTTCGTTATACCGAGCGAGCCGACGTCACGACGACACCAGATGCCAATGCGAACGCGCCCAAACCAACAAAATGGGTAGTGGTTGAATCTCCCGCGATTATCGATGGCATTGATCTACGATCGGCGCAGGCGATTCCCGAGCGGGCCGGTGGCGACAAATATCAAATTACTTTCTCGCTCAAGAAAAACGGGGCGGATAAGTTTGGCGCTTGGACTGGCGCTAACATCAACGAGTACATGGGCGTCGTGCTTAACGACGAAGTGAAATCGATTGCTTTTATCAAGTCTCAGATTTTCGATCAGGGCGAAATCACCGGAAACTTCACCAAAGAGCAAGGCGAAGATTTGGCGTTGACTCTCCGTTCCGGTGCGTTGCCCGCTCCGATTGAGTATCAGGAAGAGCGTACGGTTGGACCAAGCCTGGGCCAGGATTCGATTCGTTCCGGGGTGCGAGCATCATTGCTGGGACTGGCCCTGGTGGTGCTCTTCATGCTTTTGTATTATCGCGGCTCGGGCATCAACGCGATCGTGGCTTTACTGCTTAACATGGTGTTGATGCTCGCGGGCCTGATCGTTTTTGGCGCAACGCTGACGCTGCCAGGTATCGCGGGCATTATCCTTACCATTGGCATGGCCGTGGACTCGAACGTTCTCATCTTCGAGCGCATTCGCGAGGAGATGCGGTCCGGAAAGACAATACCCTCGGCGATTGAGCAGGGATTCGCGCACGCATTCGTGACGATCATCGACACGCACGTGACTACTATTGTTTCGTCGTTATTTCTGTACGCCTTTGGGGTGGGCCCCATCCGCGGATTCGCCGTGACGTTGGTACTTGGTCTGCTCGTCAATTTGTTCTCGGCAGTTTATGTTTCGCGAACGATTTTCATGTGGCTGCTCACTCGCAAAGGCAGACGCGTCGAATCGTTAAGCATCTGATTTGTAGAAATTGTTTTCCATGGTTCGATTATTTCATGACGTAAAAATCGACTGGCTCGGCAAGCGCCGTTTCTTTATCGGTCTGTCGATTATGCTGCTGCTGGCCGGAATGGGGATGGCGCTTTATCGCCACAAATTTCATTGGTGACGGTAAGATTCTAACAGCCGCCCACAGTCGATCAACTCCGTTCAGCGATTAATGCCGCCTGCATTCGGGACGCGATTATTCAGCCAGTCCTCGATAAGCGGGGCATGTTCCTCATCAAAGTTCCACATCAGGGCGCAGAAGAAGTCAGTTCGGAAAGCCAGGCCGGCGTAGATGCGGCCAGGGCAAAGACGCGACAAGCCTTGAACACCTTCGGTTCTGAGGCGGATCCGAAAAACACTCTTGAACAGGACCAACAGGCGGCTTACAAGATCGAAGGTACTGACGCTGTAGGTCAGGTCGCCAGTAAGCAGTTGCGCACGCAGGCCATCGCGGTGACGGTCGCGGCGCTGATCGGAATGCTGCTCTTCATTGCGTTCCGGTTCGAATGGACTTACGGCGCGGCAGCTGTAATCGCAGTATTTCACACAGTCCTGGTCACCCTCGGTCTTTTTTCTATCTTTCAAATTGAGATCAATTTGACTGTGATTGCGGCGCTGCTAACGCTCGTAGGTTTCGACGTTAACGACTCGATCGTGATCTTCGATCGGATTCGCGAGAACCGAAAGCTGTACCGTCGCATGAATCTGTACGATGTGACGAATCTCTCGATCAACCAGACTTTATCGCGGACGGTGATCACTTCAGGTCTCGTATTTCTGTCGGTCGTGTCATTGGTATTGTTAGGCGGCGAAACGCTCAGGCCATTCTCGCTAGCCTTACTAATGGGAATAGTATTTGGCACTTACGACACAATCGCTGTCGCCGGGCCGCTGATGGTCTGGTGGGAGAGGCGTTTGGCCGCTTCTGAGCGGGCCGCGGCCGCGAAAGCGGGTGTCCCAGCTTCGCGAAATTCCGCGCGTACTGAGCGCGCTCGTGATACGACGACGAAGCCATCGAGAGCAGCGCTGGCGCGGGAACAAAAATAATCCCCAGGCGTCTAATCAATCGCGTTTAACTGGTCGCTGTTGTTTGCAGTTGAGCCCCAGGGACTTCATTTTTCCAAGAGATTTGTCCTTGACTTTGTCCGCGATTGCGGCATAGACTGCGGCCGTTGCTGGCCAATTAAATAGCTCGTACACGGTGCCCTTGCTTCACGAAAAGGGGAAGGCAGGGACGCATGTAACGTCGAACTGGCCAGTTTCTTTTGTGTCTCGCAGGGTGGCTGGGCTCGACGTGAACACGCAAACCCTTCCGTTGTTACCTTTTTCTTGTTGCGGGTTCGGTCACGGATCTCGAGTGATCATTTGAAGTGGTTCGATCCATTCAGACCCCTTGACCCAATTGGCGCCGATTTGGGAGGACTGAGAAAATGTTCGATCATCTGGTTGAGTCTTCGTCGCATAGAGAAGACAACGCACGCAAAGGCTCTTTTATCCTGATAACATTTGGGATCTACGCTGTCTTGCTGACGACGGCTTTCGTCGCCGGAATCTGGTGGGCGTCGGCAAATATTGATGCGCAGACGCTGGAACTCACAGCGTTGGTTGCTCCGGTTCCAGTGCCACAGGCGCAAAAGCCGAAAGAGGAAGCAAAGCCCGAGAAGCAGGAACTCGCCAAGAACGTCGACATTCGCAAAGAGCTAATCGCCAATGTCGATCGTCCGGATCTGGTGCCTAAAGAGATCGGCAAGAAGGCCAGCGATATTCCGCCGGTGCGCAGCAACGTCGTGACGATGCAGGGTTCCAGCAACTCGAATGCGATTACGCCGATGGCTCCCGGCGCCGGAACTGGTTCGATCCTTTCCGCTCCTGAGAGAGTTGAAATCAAGGAGGAGGCCCCAGCAGCAGCGCCGACCCCGAAGCCGACCCCCCACGCGCCGATTTCCGGCGGCGTGCTGAACGGTAAAGCGGTCCACCTGGTTACGCCGCCATATCCGGCGATCGCGCGCAGCGCCCACGCTTCAGGCGCCGTGCAGGTCCAGGTTCTGATCGATGAAAACGGAAACGTGATCTCAGCGAACGCAGTTTCCGGTCATCCGCTTTTGCGAGCGGCAGCCGTCGCGGCAGCTCACGCATCGAAATTTACGCCTACGAAACTTTCCGGCCAGCCAGTGAAGGTCAACGGCGTAATCATCTACAACTTTGTGGCGCAGTAAGTAATCCGGCGCTGGTTTGCTCCAGAAACGAAACCGAGAGCTGCCAGCGCTCGGTCTTATAGCCGGCAGGAATCAACGTAATCAAAAACTTTTGGAGGAGTTACCGTGACTATTCTGACAACCATCCTCGGAACGAAAGCGATGGGCTTTCTTCTGTTTCTCTTGCAGACGCCGAGTCCGTCCGCCGCGCAAGCGGGTGGTACTGAATTCACTATTACCGAAATGGTGAAGAACATGGGACCCGTGGCAATAACGGTGGTGATCATTCTGCTGATCATGTCTGTCTATTCGATCGCAATCATGGTCGAACGCTACCTGACTTACACTGCGGCGAAAAAGCAGTCTCGCGAATTTGCGCCCCGTGTGGCCCAGGCGTTGAAGAACAACCGCATCGAAGAGGCCATCAATATCAGCGACAAGCATCGCAAATCGCATCTGGCGATGGTAGTCAACAGCGGCCTCCAGGAGTTTCGGGCCCACGAACAGTCGAGCGATATTTCGGGCGAGGAAATCGAAGCCTCCAAGCGTGCTTTGCAGAGGGCTATCGCTATCAAGACAGCCGAGTTTCGTCGTGGCCTGTCGGGTCTGGCGACCATCGGTTCGACGGCGCCGTTCGTCGGACTATTCGGTACCGTGTTCGGCATTATCAACGCGTTCCGGGGAATGAAGAATGCCGAGACAGCCGGTATTGCGGCGGTTGCCGGCGGTATTT
>QHXH01000565.1:3284-6940 GCA_003222855.1 Acidobacteriota bacterium | reverse complement strand
CGGTCGAATAAGTGGTCGATAGAGGGCGTAAGCATTAGTCCGTTCTCGCCGCTGAGTCGTTCCTCATTTGTGGATTCGCGCCACGACTTTATGTGACTGGCAAAGAGATGGGTCGGATAACTTACGCCGGTGATGCGACACCGATGTTCGATCGAAGCGACTTTACGTCTGAATAACCCTTGGCCAATACGTGCTTTGATCAAAGCGTCTCTTGTAGTGGCTGGTAGAGTTTTGGTTTGCAAGATACGATCCGCCTCGGCTCGCTCCCATTCAGTGACTCCGAGCAATTCTGTATCGACGATATTTGCTTCTTCGGCGGCTTGCGTCGCTTGAACCACCCTCAACACCGCAGGGCTGATCAGCTGACCGAGTACCGCCGCCATCTTCTTCGGTATCGATGCGAGATAAATGTGCTGATACCCGTGCCCGGCTTGGTTTAGCGGCGAATACCGTTCAGGCAAAACCGGAGCCAACGTTTTCACATGGTCCGCGGGCCTCAGTGTGGGCGTGATGCGATTGAAATTAACGTCAACTCGCCATCCGAGTTCATCCCAAACTTCGCCGATATGGCCGAATTCATCAGGCCGAGGAGAAGTGTAGCAATGTGTCTGTGCGATTCCGAATCCCTGGATCACTCCACCTGCGTAGGAAAACACGACGTCCCCGGGTGCAACCTCACGCATTGTTTCATAAAATGGATTGATCGCACCGCCTCGTTTCGTTTTCGGTGACCAAATATAGTTTCCGCCGAACTCATGCCGAAACGTCTGTTTATGGTTGACCCACCAGTAACGCATGACTCAAAACGGTCTTTATCCGATGCGCTTCTAGTAATCATCGGCGGCGATTCACGCCATCACAATTTTCGAGCCGATTGCTCTGCGGGAAATGTAATCCGCAGAAATCAGATAAGATTCTGACGATCGCTCCATGGATTTTCGCGGGTGCTGCGGTGGTGCCGCACATTCCGAAACTGGCGGATTGACTCTGCCGTCGATTTTCGCGTTGGCAACATTTTATCAGAAGCAGATGATCGGCGAATGAAGATCGATCCGAAGGAGAGTTTCGTAAGATGGCAATCGGCGACACGAAAACACTTCACGGTGACATCCAGTGTTGTTCTCGGCCTAGCCACTGGATTACTGGCGTTTGTTTCGGAACACTTCCTTCTCGACGCTCCGCCGCCAAATTGGTACGTGCTTTTGACTGGCTTGATCGCGGTGCTTTCGCTCGGAACTTCAATTGGATTGGCTTTATGGTGCAGCATTAATCGTTTGCGAGACTTTCGCGCGACGGCGCAGATTGCGCGGAAACGCGCTGAAGGTGAGGCGGTGCTGGTCGCAGACCGTCGCGAAACAACGGCGTTGGGCGAGTTTTCTTGGCAGCTCTACACATGGCAACTGATCTTATTTGGGATAGGTGCTGTCGCTTCGGTAGCCGCTCTCTTGGGGCGCGCGCTTAGCTAAGGCGGTTGATTTCGATTATTGAGCTTTCGCAAAAGGAATGAGAATCGCAATCTCGTCCTCAATGTCCAATCCGTATGCAGCAACGAGATTCATCGTTGCGATGCCAATCCGCTTTCGACAATCGATTCGAAGATAGAGCGTGTCGCAATCGCCGTGACGTGATCTCGCGATCGAAAATCTAGTTGCTGAGTATCACTGATGAACTTTCGACAAGCGCGCTGAATTTCTTTCGCTAAAGCATGCACATGAGTTGATTTCGGTGCATCGTCGATGATCGCGCTCGACCCTCGGCGAGAATCCAACGCCGAATCAATGCAGTGCTTTTCATCTTCTTGGATAAATGGCACATAGAATACTCGACGATCGGAAAGTTCTATCCAGAAGGCGCTGCGCGATACGGCGCTGATCCGGTGGTGGAGCCCACTGCAGTCCAAATATCGGAGTCGAAACGCCAGTGATGCGGCGAATCAGATCGTTAAATTTGACCATCGCTATCCAGGGACTTGACGGAAAATCCAGCTTGTGTTGCTCAAGGCTATAACTCGGGCCTATGCATACGGCGGTATTATCTAGTTCGGGCGCAATCATCGAGGTGGTAAATATGATCTGATGCTCCACGTCTGAGGTCGCCGACGTTTCCGCAGCGATTTTTTGGAAGTTCTGACCTCGTGCGGGTTCCATGCCCTTGTCTTCCATGTTGTCGCAAATGAGTATTCGCGGATAACGAAAAAATTCAGCATCTAGCGAAGAGAACAAAATTCCAAAATGAACACTGTTTTTTAGCAACACCATCGAACTCGCGGAAAACTGATTACGGCCGTCGACAGCAAAAGTGTTCTTTGCAAAATCGAACGTGACAGACTGCGCGTTTTGAAACCAGGGTTCGCGCGGCAAGTCGCGCTTGAGAAAATCTAATGCGTACGCTTGGACACGTTCACGTGCCTCGACTAACCGCGCAGCTTGTGCGTCGCGTTTTGTCTTGATGCGGAAACTTATATCCTGAACTTCCGAAGTCAGGAATGCTTTGAGGGCTCGGGAGGTTTCAAGAACTGAGACAGCCTTTAGTTGATTGGCGAGCGCGTCCAATCTCCTTTCGTCACGCTTAGTTCTTACATTGGTAACAGCTTCGTTGAAGCGCGCCTGAGCTCGCTGAAGTTCCCTTTGAACCTCTGGCAGCTTTTGCTTCAGCGCTAGGAGATCCCGTTCTTTTTGCTCAAGTAAACTCCGTGACTCCTTCAGTTGGTTCCCGAGTTCTTGCTGCATCCGCAGAATCTGAGCCGACTGAACGTTTTCGGGCAGTGGCTGGCGACATAGAATGCAGATCGATTCGTCTTCGACAGGAACTAGTGGATTTAAACATTCCGGACAATGCGTTAGAGGTAATTCTCCAAACGCGTTGCGAACCGACAACGATTGATCGAGTGATGCGATCCGTCTTTCCAGCACTTCGATGAAATCGCGAGAGTCGTCGACTTCGAGGGTTCGGCGCTGCAGTTCTTCTGTCAGGGCAGCCCATCGCTGCCTGCATTCGGACACGGCTGCTTGTAGTGTGCCCAAACTTTCTTTTGATACTGAGGGGTTTTCTACGTTTAGATTCGCGCTTAAGTCAGCGATCGTGCGCTCTACGGTTGCATACTCCGCCTGCGTCTTCTCCATCACGGCCTGAATGCGGCCGGTATCAAGTTCCTGCCCAACGTTTGTAAGCACTCGCATCAAGTTTTCGACTTCCCGCGAGACTTCGTCCAACTGTCGCTGCTTTGCCCGAAGGCTAAGTTCATCAGCGTAGAGTGAATCGTCATACACTCCAAGTAGCATGTCGCCAACTGTCGTCCGCGTGAGTGGAGAATCGAAGTTCTCGTAGCGCATTAGCAAATCAACGGGACTGAGCTGATCCACGTAAATGAGTCGCAGCAGTTGATGCATCGCAATGTTGTTGTCTAAATCGCCTCGGAGCTCGGGCAAACCGACCGCTCGGAACAGCACTTGCGAAAAACTCTCTTTTTGCGCTCCACGCTGGAATGAATAGATCTGCCAGCCTTCCACTGCCGAACTTTTGGCGGCGCCATAATCTCCCCAGAAAATCTGCATTGATTGGCGAGCGCTCGCTGTGATTTGCCGGCGCAATGTTATCGGCTTTCCGTTAACAGAAACTTCCGCCATGACATAGTCACAACGTTCGGCTTCTGGTTT
>QHXH01000565.1:0-3269 GCA_003222855.1 Acidobacteriota bacterium | reverse complement strand
GAGCTGTTTGAGCCGCGAATAACGTTTACGCCGAGCTTGAATGCTTGATCGTAAACAGCACGGCCTCGTCCGAAGACGACCAACCGATTAAGAAACAGGGACGGTTGGTGCAGCGTCATATCGATGTTCGAACAGATGTGTCCTGTACTTCAAGCCTGCTGGGCCGTAGAGACTGATTTGCCTAAATTCCCCTGTAAGCAGATGGATCAAGTCCGAATTCGTCGATTTAAATTTAGATAAATCGTCGGCGAGTTGATTCGGTAAGGCTAGCGAAGTTCGTTGGATTTTCCCGGAAGCGAATGCCTCTCCATCAATGAGCTCTGTTGCGGCCATAAAGCGAAACGCCGCCATTTGGTAGGGTTCTAGTCGACCAAATATCCGCTGCGGGTCTTCAATCTGCTCGTAGCGATTCACTTTGCGAAGAACTCGGCGTCGGTATTGAACCGCTCTTTGCGGGAAGATCACGTGCTTCAACGCAACAGGGAATAAGAGGTAAAAGTCCAGAATGCGAATGCGTTCGATCTCGTACTGACCAGAGGGCAACTCATCGAGCAGTGTGAGCGACCGGAAAATTGCGTGATAACTATCGAAGGCCGGGTGATAGATCAGCATCGCGTCATTTCGTCCATCGGATGTGACAGTTGCCCGTCAAAAAATAGAGCATTCCGTTGATCTCATCCGCATATAACTCCAGCACATTTTCTTCTAGCATCTGTTGAATGGGCTCGATGATTTCGTGTTGCACGGCCTTGTTGATCGCCCCAAGCTCCGCGTCTGCTGCAATCATCGGCGCGATCGCGAGGTGGAATCGGGAATAAACCTCGGCAAGCAATAGCGCCTGAATTCGCTGCGCCGACTCCGATAATTGGAATTCAATTAGTTTTTTTGCGAACAACTCCTTTGTTTTCTTTGCGAATTCCAACTGCTGCGGTGAGCATCCGACAGCTTCCATTTTCTGTTCCAAACCCGAAAGCAGATCGTCCGGCACTTGTGCTTGAAAATGCTCTAGCTTCGCAATCGTCTGCTTAAAAGCGGTATCGGTTCCACGCTCAACCCGGAATTTTTCGGTGAGCCGGACGATTTCACTTCTACAACCAGGACTGTGACTGTAGCTGATTACAGTCGTCTTCCTGATGTCCCGGCCGGCTTGGTCGCCGCCAATAATATTTCCAGACTGAGTAATATCGGAATCAGACACGACGAATCGCTAGGAACGGCGATTGATATCGCGACCAGCCTGATCGCCCCCAACGACATTACCTGATTGAGTGACTTTGTTCGTGTTTTTCTTCGACCTGACGCGGATGTAAATCGTTATGCCGGCTAGGAGCGCTAAAATGGCCAACGTAATCTGGATCCAGTGATCGTTCATGGGAGGCGATTATTTAGTTTCACTTCATCCGATCAAAAGTCTTTTGGAGTAGTTCCAAGTCCGACGCATTCGCTGTCTTTTCCCGAGAAGTCTCAATCCATTTTTTCTCGAGGGCATTTTTTGTAGGTCTGTCATTCTGATAGAACACCCCAAACACTCCCGGAAAAGGCAACTGGGCGAGTTTGTAGGCGGCGAGTTCGTCCGTCACATCATGTCTCAATTCATCTTCTGGAGTGTTGTCCCATTTCTTTTCCTGGATCAGCTCGAAGCTCCCGCCTTTGCGCGGATCGGCTGGATCGAACACGTCGGGGAAAAATTCGACGCATTCTGACAAACACTCAATCACGGAGAAGCCCTGGTGATCGAACGCGCGCTCGATCATTTCCATCATGTGTTTGACCTGGGTGGCGTGGGTGCGCGCGATGAAGGTGGCCCCGGCGGAAATGAGTTGTTTCATCGGATTGACCGGCATGTCGATCGCGCCGGTCGGGTCGGTCTTGCTCTTAAAACCGATGGGCGACGTGGGCGAGGTCTGCTTTTTGGTCAGGCCATAGACGAAGTTGTCCATGATGAAGTAGACGAGGTTGACGTTCTTGCGCGCGCCGTGAGTGAGATGGTTGCCGCCGATGGAGAAACCGTCGCCGTCGCCGCCGAACAGAAAGACGTGGAGATCGGGCCGGGCCAAACTGATGCCGCTGGCGAGCGGGACGGCGCGGCCGTGAATGAAGTGGGCGCCGTGGCCGTTGACGAAATAAGGAAAGCGCGATGAACAACCGATCCCGGCGAGGGTGACGATCTTTTCGTGATCGAGATTGCGTTTCTCGAGGACTTTGTAGAAGGAAGCCAAAACCGCAAAGTCGCCACATCCTGGACACCACGTCGGGTGATCGGCGGTGATGGCCTTCTTGGTGAGTTTTTCTCTGGGTGCGTCGGCAACCGCGGCCGCCTCCGAGCCGGAGTGGCGATTGGCCGCCTCTACATCGGAACCATTTGTTGTTTCGCTCATAAATTAAATAGCACCGAGCAAGGAGCGCGGAGCAATGAGCAGCTGATGTCGATCCTCCAAGCTGCAATCTCCAAGGTGCTAGCTTCCATCTCCAATCTCCTAGCTCCAAGCTTCATGCTCTTATCCCACTCCTTGGGTGATAGACTCGTGGCGGGCAAGCTCGACATCTTGTTCGCCGTTACCGGCAATCGGACGATTGGGTGAATAGCCCCTGGCTGAGACAAACTTGCCGGGGAAAACGCCTTGAAGAATTTCTTTCACCCGGTAGGTCAGCCCGTCGGTCTTGGTCACGCTCTCGATCTTCGGTTCGCAATAACGCGCGCGCAGAATGATGGCGAGCTGTCCGAACCCGTAAACGCCCTGGTCGTTCATCTCCACGGTGACGATGCGTTTGAAGTTCGCGAAGATTTTCTCGAGTCCGTTCGGCAACGGATGAACATGGCGCAAATGGAGCGCGCCCATTTTTTCGCCGTGCTCGCGCCCCATTTTCACCGCGTCGTGGATCGGACCATAGGTTGATCCCCAGCCAACGAGGAGCGTGTCGCCTTCCTGATCGCCGTAAACTTCGGGGACCGGAATTTCTTCGGCGAGTTTGCGCAATTTATTGCGGCGCTTCGCCGTCATGGCCATGTGCAACTTTGGGCTGCCGGTCGGGTGACCCATCTCGTCGTGCTCGAGTCCGGACAGAAGCGGATATTTTCCATCGAGGATCCGCGTGCCGGGCGGAACGTGCTGCGTAATTTGGTCGAGCGGATACGGCGTGTGCGTTTGTCGCGGGGTCAGGTCCGGTTTCGGATCGACCACTAACTTGGAAAGATCGGGTTCGTCGAACGCTTCGATACGGGTAGCGAGCGAAGTGTCGCTCAAGATCAAAACCGGCGTGCTGTACTT
>QHXH01000564.1:343-3150 GCA_003222855.1 Acidobacteriota bacterium | reverse complement strand
AGTTGCGCCGCGATCGATTGAGAACGTGAGCGGCATGGTCGAGATCGAAGGTGGATTGTTTGAACTTGGATACGCCAGTGGCATTGGCGTCCCGCCCATGACTCACGCGCAAGATGCGCGTGCCACATTCGCCTGGGACAACGAAAAACCCGCTCACAAAGTTTGGCTCGAGGACTTCTCGATCGATCGCGCGCCGGTAAGTAACGGTGACTATCTGAAATTCATCAACGACGGCGGCTACAAAGATTTTCGTTGGTGGCATTCAGCGGGATGGGAGCAGGTGAACACGGAACATTGGCAGGCGCCGCTGTATTGGGAGCTGCACAATGATGAATGGATGATTCGCGATTTCGCGGGATTGCATCGCGCGATTGACAAGGCCGACGAACCGGTTTCTCACGTCAGTTTTCTGGAAAGCTCGGCCTACGCGAAATGGGCCGGCAAACGTCTGCCGACTGAAGCTGAGTGGGAGAAGGCCGCGACCTTCTCGCCCTCGCTAAATTCAAAGCAGGATTTTCCCTGGGGCAATGTCGAGCCGGATGGATCGAAAGCAAATCTTTTTGAGAACGGATTATGGAACGTGGCTCCGAGGGGCGCGTTTCCCGAAAGCCAGAGCGCGTATGGTTGTCAACAGATGATCGGCGACGTTTGGGAATGGACCACTTCGGACTATGTTCCCTACCCCGGCTTCAAATCAGAGTTTGATGAGTACAACGACAAGTGGTTCGTCGGTCAGAAAGTTTTGCGCGGCGGATCATTCGCGACTCCACGAATTCACATTCGCTCAACTTATCGAAACTTTTTTCATCCACACGAGCGCTGGATGATTGCCGGGTTCAGGTGTGCAAAGTGAGGTCAGTACCACCTGCGTCAGCGGGTGGGTCACGGATGGTACGGACTTCGTTGACGCGGATGCTGCTGCCACCTCACAAGCTCACCAACAACTGCCGGCTCTCGTCATCCCAGCGCCAGGCCGACTCTTTGCCTCTCAGATGAATTCCGCCCAGCCACTTATCGATGCCGTTGCTGATCACAAAGTCCTGCTCGCCGGCCAGCACAGCTTTGCCGTGATCGGTGATTTCAAACGAAGAGAGCAGGATTTGTCCGGGATCCATCGCGGCGGCGCGACCGTTGTCTTGCTTCACCAGTGGCTTCGGCGCCAGCGCCAACCGGCGCATCGACGCATATAACTGAGCGTCGCCAAATCCATACGCGCTTTCGCGCCGAATGAAAGCGGGGAACAGGGATCTGAACTTGCCATACCCCGCCGGGATTAATCCGAGCGCCGCATTCTCAACGCGGCCCAGTCCGTTGCGCGTTGAAGGAAACCTTTGCAAATGTTTCGACAACGCTTCTTTCAGGAACGGCAGTGCGGACATGTCGGACTTGAGCAGCGCGATGAGTGCGAGCGCATCCGGCGCGCAATACGCGGCCCACGCTTTCGCGGCGAGTTCAAGTTGCTCGACTGTGAGCTCACGCCGCCCGGGAAAGAGTGAGCGCAATTGTTCTTCATTCAATTGGCCCAATCCGTGGAAGATCTGTACGCCGGGAAATTCGTCGATGCAGATCAAATTCAATTTGGTTCGTCCGAGGTCGCGGCCGGCAAACCAGTGCAGCAGATAGATCAGCTGGACCTGGCAAAACAGATCATGCTCGAACCAGAACACGACTTCGTCGTGTTCAGAAAAACTCGCTAACGCTTCGTACATCGCCCGCAGTTCAGCTCGGCATTTTTCGATGGATACGCCGTAGGAATCGGCCAGGTGTCGAGCACGCGTGTCTATGAATTCTGCTTCGGAAAGTCCGGCGGGCGTTGGCCCACACACCAGCGCTTCGCGCCAGGCGATGTGCTCGCCCGGGATGTTCGCCTGCCGGGCGGTGCCGGCAGTCGAATCGCCGTTGTGAATGTGAAGCATGGGGCGCAAATTCCTACGAAACCGAGCGTTGGGCCGACATTCTAGCGAGTTCACCTGAAATGTGACAAGTGCACCTCGGTGTAAGTTCGTGGTTTCTTTTGATTGAACCAAAGACAACGCCCACCGCGAAATTACACGAATAGCCCCGAAGAGAGATCATCTGCACATAGGCCGAGGTCTTACTTTGCGGTTTTCTGTGCGGCTATGATGATGTGTCTTTGCGTGATAGCTACGCATTCGGAACTCATTCACGCGAAGACGCGAAGACGCCAGGACCACGAAGCTAAACCAAGACGCCGCCGACTATTCGCGCTTCGGACATTGATCTAATACAATCCGGAAACCTGGAAGAGATGCCGATGGAACTTCTCGTCAATTTCGAAGAGTTTTGGTCGCGTGTGAGCGAAGATATTTCCGCGGCTCGCGACTCAGTCTTTATCCAGACATTCGCGCTGGAGGGCGATAGTGTTGGATTGCAACTCTCCGAAAGTTTGCGGTCATCGCGGGCAGCAGACAAGCGGATTCTCGCGGATTCCTTTACGCGAATAGTACTAAGCGATCGGTTCAGGTATTCACCGGCAAATTTTTTCGATCGCGAGTTGCGTAACGAAGCGCGGGCGACCACCGCGATGAGGCGCGCTCTTCGCAATGAAGGGGTGAAGATTCGATATACCAATGGCTACGGCCTAACGCCGCGCCGCTTACTTAGTCGCAATCACAAAAAATTAATCGTCATCGATAAGCGCGCGGCGTACATTGGCGGGATCAACTTCAGCGAGCACAACGCGAGCTGGCACGACATGATGATCCGCATGGACCATCAAAACGCCGTAGCATTTCTGCAAAACGACTTTCGCTCAACCTGGGATGGCGGCGATCAAATGGCCAGCC
>QHXH01000564.1:0-250 GCA_003222855.1 Acidobacteriota bacterium | reverse complement strand
TACGAACGATTGCGCGAAGCTTCGCGCCGCGGTGTCGACGTAAAGGTCGTCACACCCGCAGCGAATAACTGGAGTTACTTTGCAAATTATGCGCGGCTTGAGTCGGCGCGATCGGAAATCGATCTGCGTTTGTATCAGCGAGGCATGACTCACCTGAAAGCGTTGCTGATCGACGATCACTATCTGGTCGCCGGATCTTCCAATTTTGATTACCTGAGTTATCGGCTGTATCAGGAGGTTCTTGCGATCA
>QHXH01000563.1 GCA_003222855.1 Acidobacteriota bacterium | reverse complement strand
CCAGAGGCGCCGCTCGCGAAAGCGGGCGGCGTTTTTTTGGTGCGTAGTGTCAGAATTTCAAACCAGGACACCACCTCTGTTTGTGCTCTCTATCCGCTGGCGACTGGCGATGTTAAGCTGTGCAAACATTTCCCATGAACCTGCTTAGACCACCCTGCGACGAGAGCGTAATCAATACGCGCAAACCCGCAAAAACCAGGTGTGGCAAAGCTCAAGGCCGTTGGACGCTCGCGGCGACGATCCTCGGCTCGAGCATGGTCTTCATCGATGGCACGGTGGTGAATGTCGCATTGCCGGCGTTGCAAACAAAACTGAATGCGACCGCGACCGACGTGCAGTGGGTCGTCGAAGCCTACACGTTGTTTCTGGCGGCGCTCCTATTATTCGGCGGGTCGCTCGGCGATCGATTTGGACGCAAGAAGATTTACGCGATCGGGATTGCTGTTTTTGCGCTTGCTTCAATTTGGTGTGGTCTGGCGCCGAACATTGCGCAATTGATTGTGGCCCGCGCGGTCCAGGGCGTGGGTGGGGCGCTGTTGGTTCCCGGAAGTCTCGCGATCATCAGCGCGACATTTTCCGAGGAAGATCGCGGCCGGGCGATCGGTACGTGGTCTGGAGCCACTGCGATTACGACCGCGCTTGGCCCGCTCCTGGGCGGCTGGCTGATCGAGCATGTCTCGTGGCGCGCCGTCTTTTTCCTGAATGTCCCACTGGCGCTCACTGTGATTGCGCTCGTCGTCCTGTTCGTGCCGGAGAGTCGTGACGAAGAAGAAGCTGGGCGGCTTGACCTGATTGGCGCAGCCCTCGCAACGCTGTCGTTGGGCGGCGTTGTGTTTGGCCTGATCGAATCATCGCGCCTGGGGTTTCATAGCCCGGTCGTGATCACGACGTTGATTGCCGGTGTGATGCTCACGGTGGGATTCGTCGTAGTTGAAGCGCGCCTGCGAAATCCGATGATGCCGCTCACGCTCTTCCGCTCGCGCAATTTTGCGGGTGCAAATCTGCTCACGTTGTTTCTGTATGCGGCGCTGGCGGGCACGCTCTTCTTTCTGCCGCTCAACCTAATTCAGGTGCAGAAGTATTCTGCGACAGCGGCCGGTGCGGCTTCGCTGCCTTTTATTTTGATCATGTTCGGCCTGTCGCGCTGGTCGGGCGGTTTGGTGAAGCGTTATGGTTCGCGACTCCCACTCGTCGTTGGTCCAATCATCGCCGGAATAGGATTCGCTCTCTTCATTCGGCCCGGTGTCGACAGCAGTTATTGGACTGGGTTTTTGCCGGCGATAGTTGTGCTCGGCCTCGGCATGGCGATTAGTGTCGCGCCGTTGACGACGACGGTCATGAACTCGGTAAGCGAGAGTCGCGCCGGCATTGCATCAGGCATCAACAATGCGGTCTCGCGCACGGCGGGCTTACTGGCGATTGCCGTGCTGGGCCTGATCATGTTTCATGCCTTCAACAGCTGTCTGGATTGGCGGCTCGATCAAATTAGTATTCCGCCCCAAGTTCGGCAAGTCTTGAATGATCAACGCATGAGGCTGGCTGCAGCGGACGTGCCCGCCAACATCGATGAAGGAACACGAATAGTGATCAAACAAGCAATTGACGAATGTTTCGTCAACGGCTTTCGCTGCGTGATGGCTTGCGGCGCTGCGCTCGCGTTTGCGAGTTCGCTAATGGCGTGGTTGCTTATTCGAAGTCGATAAAGCCCAGGTTGTGTCTTAGTTTGGCTTTGCGCGCCTTTGCGCCTTCGCGTCTTTGCGTGAGATTACTTTTAGGTACAGTTTTCACGCAAAGGCGCAGAGCCGCAAAGAAAAACCGCAAAGTAAGACACTAAAAACCCCCGGGTCCCATTGCCTTCGAGGGCTTGCAGGCGTTATCTTAGTAACACGCCCTGTCTGACAGATTTCCCCTAACTCGCCAGATCTCACCTCGAGAACTCGTTTTGGCAGAGGGGGAAACACTAGTGACTAAACGTGATACTCCGATAATTCTGGTAGTCGAGGATTATCCGGATACTCGGCATCTCCTTTCGGCTTTACTTCGCTCGAAGGGATACATGGTGGTTGAGGCCGGTGACGGCAAAGAAGGGATGCTGCAGGCAAATCGGGTAAACCCGGATTTAATTCTGATGGACCTGGCCTTACCTGAGCTCGACGGCGTAGAAGCGACGCGCCAGCTGCGCCAGCGTCACATGCTTTCGCAAACACCGATTTTTGCGATTAGCGCTTTCGCTACATCGGACGTTAAGCGCGATGCGCTCGCTGCCGGATGCACTGAGGTATTCCCGAAGCCACTCGAGATCGGGCCATTTCTGGGGAGGGTTCGGAGCGCGCTGAACGCGTAGTGAACATGCGGCCCCAAATGGATTCAACTTGAGATTGGGCGTGGAAAACTTTTTGTCCTCGGCCCGGATCTCAGTTCGCACTGGGATGGGTGCGCTCCCCGGCGGGTGATACAATCCACTGCTAGCTGGCGACAGCAGCTATCTCCGCTTTTCCTACAACTTCTCTCTCGACCAATTCATTAGTTACCTTGCGCGCATGCTTCAGCGGTCGAGCGACCAGCACCGGACACGGCGCCTGGCGCAAAACGCGATCGACGTTCGATCCGAACAAGGTGAGAAGTCCAAAGCCGGCGCCCTGGGCGCCGATGCACACCAGATCGATTTCGTTTCGTTCCGCGTAGTGAATAATCTCGCGATACGGTTGTCCTTCACTCACGACATTTTTGATCTTGGACCACAAGTGCGCTTCGCCAGGCACCGCTTTCTGTAAACGACGGGCAGCTTTGTGATAGACACCTTCGCTGCCCAGCGGATACCAGGAAATTTCAGGTTCGTTGAGAGTGAATGGCGGCAACACATGCAAGAGGTGCAATTCCGCCTGGTACTCCTGCGCAATCGATAAACCTAATTTCAATGCCTGCTCGGAGTGATCAGAAAAATCGAACGCGACCAGCAGACGCTTTAGTCCGATCTCACGGCCACCGTCCTCG
>QHXH01000448.1 GCA_003222855.1 Acidobacteriota bacterium | reverse complement strand
GCAGCTGATCCCGTCCCAGGAACTTCGTAAGGGTGAGCGCATCGATGTTGAACGGAGCGACAGGTTGACGGCCGACCAAATCTATGAACGTCGTTGGGCGTTTACGGTTCTGGAGCAAGTGATGAGGCGGCTGCGAGACGAGTATCGCAGTGCGGGCAATCTGCGGTTCTTTGATCAGATGAAGAAAATGCTCATGGACGAACCCGGGCGGCCTTCACAGGCTGAGATCGCCAGTGAGTTCGACATGACGGAGAACGCGGTCAAACAAGTCTTTTGCCGATTTCGTCAGCGTTACCAAACCTTACTGCGGGAAGAGATCTCGCACACGGTTATCATACCTGGCGACATAGAAGATGAACTGCGCCATCTCATTAGTGTGGTACAGGCGTAACCTATGATAGAATTTTACGCACTAAAAGAGGGCAGCGCACGAGGGACTCTCCGATAATGACGACTGTACTCAGACCTTGTCCAAAGTGCGGGGCGGAAATCCAACCCGACGCGCCAGAAGGAGCATGCCCACGTTGCCTTCTTAAGGCTGGCCTTCGCGCACTTGCGAATGAGGACCAGGGCCCGCCCGGTCTAACACCAAGGCAATATGGCACGAGGAGCGAGCGGTTCGCGGAGATACTGGGAGAACTGGGCGACTATGAGTTGCTGGAGGAAATTGGCCGCGGCGGTCAAGGAGTCGTGTTTCGTGCTCGGCAGAAAAGTCTCAACCGGCTAGTTGCGTTAAAAGTGATTGGACTTGGCCAGTGGGCCACGAAAGTCCACGTCAAGCGCTTTCGTCTGGAAGCGGAAGCGGCTGCCAGACTAAACCATCCCTGCATCGTTCCAATTTATGACGTCGGCGAACGCGACGGCGCTTGCTACTTCAGCATGGGACTCATCGAAGGCGGACAACTCGATGCGATCCTCAAGCGCGAACCAATGCCGATCCGGTGCGCAGTCGAATTAATCGTCAAGTTAGCGCGGACGGTGGAGTATGCCCACGAGCATCGCATCCTGCATCGTGACATCAAACCCGGAAACATCCTGCTCGATGGGAAAGGCGAACCGCATCTGACCGACTTCGGGCTGGCGCGACTGGTCGAGACAGAAAGCACGGTCACGCGCACGATGGAAGTATTGGGCACGCCAAGTTACATGGCGCCAGAACAAGCAGTGGGAAACAACGCGGCTATCAGCAAGGTCACAGATGTCTATGGACTTGGCGCAGTACTTTACCAATTGCTCACTGGTCAGCCGCCGTTTGCCGGTGGAACAACCTACGAGACGATCAAGCTAGTCCTTGACACCGATCCGCGGCAACCGCGCCAGTTAAATCCGAAAATCGATCGCGATCTCTCAACAATCTGTCTCAAATGCCTCGAGAAAGATCCAAAGCGTCGATACGCTTCCGCTCTTGCGCTTGCCGAAGACTTGGAACATTGGCTAAAGCACGAACCAATCCAAGCCCGGCACACTGGAGTTTTCACCCGTGGAAAGAAATGGGTGCGACGGAACCCAACAAGCGCGCTACTTGCAGCGTCGCTGATGGCACTGGCGGCAGCTGCGGGCTGGATCGTTTGGAAAAGTGAATTTATTGGTCATCCGGTAACAAACGGAGTCGCTGTTTTGCCGTTTGAAAATCTGAGCGGCGATCCAGAGAACGCCTATTTCGCGAACGGCATTCAAGAGGAGATCCTGACGCGGCTGGCTAGCATCGCAGACTTAAAAGTAATTTCGCGCACTTCCACGCAGCACTATCAGAACAAACCTCGCAATCTGGCCGAGATCGCGAAGCAGCTTGGCGTGGCGAACATTCTTGAGGGTAGCGTGCAAAAAGCGGCCGACCAGGTGCGGGTCAACGTCCAGTTGGTTAACGCTCAAACCGATTCCCATCTCTGGGCAGACACCTACGACCGGAAGTTGACTGACATCTTAGGGGTCGAGAGCGAGGTCGCCAAGCGAATAGCGGAGTCGTTGCAAGCCAAGCTGACCGGTCGCGAGGAGCAGGCATTAGCAGTCAAACCGACAAACAATCCGCAGGCTTACGATGCGTATCTGCGCGGCCTGGCTTTTGAAGTACGCGATATGTGGAAAGTTCCCGGTTTTTATGAGCGGGCGGTTGAGCTTGACCCCAATTTTGCGCTTGCTTGGGCGCGGCTTTCTCGCGCCGACGCACTTCTCTACTTTATCCGCCTCGAGCCTACTCTCGCTGCTCGGGGCGAGGCTGCGAATCGTGCTTTGGAGAATGCGCAGAGGCTGGCGCCGGACTCGCCTGATACTTTGCTTGCATTGGGTTATTATCAATTCTGGGTGTTGCGTGATTACGCGTCCGCGAAAACCACGTTCGAGCGCGTCAGCAAAATGTTGCCAAGTAGCAGCGAGGTGCCAATGGCCCTCGGCTTAATTGCCCGACGCGAGGGAAACTGGGATCAAAGCATTACTTACTACGAGCAAGCCCTAGCCCTGGACCCACGTAATGAGCTGTTACTCATGAGGGCGGCAGTGCCTTACACCGAGCTTCGACAATTCCCAGCTGCGCTAAAGCTCTATGATCGAGTATTAGACCTTAAGCCAAACGATCCGGATGCGATAGCGGCAAAGGCCAGCATCTATCAGGGTGAGGGTAACTTGCAAGAAGCCGCTAGATGGCTATCCGGAACAAAGGAGACTTCTTCTGCGTTTGCCTCCGAAATCAAGACCCTTCAGTTGAGACTTGAACGAAATTACAGTGAAGCCGTTCGATTACTGCAAGCCCGACTGGCTCAATTTCATTATGATTCTCAGTACGACAAGGCCTCTGATCAGGTGGAGCTTACTTTGATGCAGCGCCTTGCTGGCGATACGGCTGGCGCAAAGACTACCGCTGAACAGGCGCGCAATACACTCGAGCAGCGCTACAGAGATCAACCAGAGGCTGACTTCATCGCGGCAAGCCTGTCTCAAGCCTACGCCGCGATGGGGAATAAGGACTCGGCCCTAAGGGAAGCGCAACGTGCAATTATGCTTGGGACCCGTGCTAAAGATCCGGTGTACAGACCTAGTGTCGACGAGAACTTGGCGATAATTCAGACGATGTTCGGCGAGAATAGCCGCGCGATCTCGACTCTCAAGCAGTTGTTACAAACGCCATATATGAGCTAAAAATCGTCGCCTCCCTCGCGCCGAAGTGAACTTAACCGCGGATTGCGCGCCCGCCTGCATCACTACGCGAAGCGTTGCGGGCAGGGATAACACGGATAAAGACGAAATTTACGAAGCGTTAACCACGGATGGATGCGAATCATCACCAATTTCTTCTAAATGGTTTCTGCCTTCTTAATTCGTGTGAATTCGTGCCTGCCGAGCCGTAACTCTGTGAAGACTGGTTCATTCGTGATTTGACGTTCCGCTCCTTATCCGTGCCATCCGCGCCTGCCACGCCGGCTTATCGCGCCAAAGCTTTAGCGGAGGTGGAGGCTTAAGGTGGAGGTGGGCTTGCCACGCCGTAGCTTGATGCGAAGGCGGGTAATCCGCGGTTTGAGCAAAGATGTTAGGCGGTTAGCGCCATGAGAGCCGAGTAAGACCGGACACGGCGTCAAAGTGTGCGTCACGACTTAGAACCGGCAGATCATGCTGTCGAGCCAGCGCGGCGATCCAAACGTCGTTGGCAGGCAAGGGTGCGCCGGCTCTCTTCAGTTGCTGCCGAATCGACGCGTAGTGGGTGGCAGTCTCCTCGACTATGGGAAGCACGTTCCAGAACGCACGGCCACGCGCCAGCCATGCTTCATATTGATGCCGGCGACCGGAGGTCGCGATGCCGAAGCGGTAATCTCCCAGCACAATGACCGGAACCTGAAGCTCGTCGGCAGTAGCGATCTGTTGCACAACTGGAGGAATGCCATCCGCAAATGCCGAGAGCGCATTCGTATCGAGAATCATTGCCGGTCTTCCGGTTCGATGTTCTCGAACTCCGCTTCGATTACGCGTTCGATCCTACGATTTTCGCTATGGAGATGCTTCAACCCGCCGGCCAATGCCATCCATGGTTTTTGTCGCCTGCTGTTGCCATCTATGCGCGCAATCTTCTCCGACACGGCTTCCTGGACAAGTTGCTTGAGCGCGTGCCCTGCCGCGCGGCAGTGGCTTTTGCTTTACGGAAGAGCGCCTCCGGAATTTCGAGTGTCGTTTTCACAAATGATTGTCTCCCATATTTATGGGCGCCGTCAAGGACAGCACCGGCAGCAATTCTCCGTCGCCTTTGCTTCCTCCTGTTTCGTTCCCATAATCCGTTACATCTGGGCAATCCGTGGTTGGCAAGTCTTCTGCACTTTCCGCGTAACCTCGCGCCGGATTTTACGCACTACCTCTGTGAACCGTCAGAAGTGAGTTCTCACAGTGAGAAGTCACGGAAGGCCAAAACAATGAAAGGAAATAA
>QHXH01000447.1:4033-6205 GCA_003222855.1 Acidobacteriota bacterium | reverse complement strand
ACCAAAGGCGTGAAGAGAACAGCTAAGAAGCGGTAGTTTCCTGCGTCGTCGTAAAACTCTCGCATGCGCTACCTCGCAAACGGCTTGACGCGCTGCGACCGCGCTATCGATTACCTGACGCGGGTTTGCTCGGGCGGGTGAACCCGGTTGCTCCTGATATTAGCTGGCAGCCACTCCATTTGAAAGTGCGTTCCGGTTTCACTGGTGCGCCGGAAGCCCAGGCGCTCGAACAAATTAACCGCGCGATTGAATCTGATTACCTGCAGATGCAGGGCACACTCTGCTGAAGTGGCTTGCGCTTGCAGTCTGTGAATGAGAAGCGTTCCCACGCCCCGGTTTCGATACTCAGGAAGTAATGCCAGATCGATGCAGCGAATTTCATCCGCGCGTGGCTCGATTGACAGCCGGCCGATTGGTTTGCCGTCCATCAGTACGAGTTGATCACTAACGTGCTCATCATCATTCTGAAGGTTCCGCTGCGCCTCGTGCTGCATCTCAAGGAACTCGCTGATTCGATCTTCGCTCCAACCAAGTCCGCGCAGATCGTCACCGCGGCTGCTCTTATAGAGCTCAATCAGGAAGTCTTCGTCGCTATCGCAAATTCGAGTGGCGCGAGAACACCTCGCTGACTGAAGCGAGGTGTGAATGAGACCGAGCCGGAGTCGAGTTTACCCCGCCTACGACAAGCTGACGCTTGAACTCTGAACGGTGAATAAACTGCAGTCGCGCTGACCCATCAAACATGCGATAATGCCCCCAAGCTTTCCCGCACAACTAAAGAAATTCTTACGAGGTACTTATGAAACGGTTCTTTGCTGTCTCGATTATTAGTTTGCTTGCGTTAACAGCGCTCGTGTCTGCGCAGGAGCGCCATTTTACGATTGACGATCTGTTGAAGGTCCGCCGCGTTGGTGACCCGCAAGTCTCGCCCAAAGGCGATTTGGTCGCCTTCACGATCACGGACGTAGACAAAACTGCTAACAAGAGCACGACGCAGATTTATTTGGTGCCGCTCAGCGGCGGAGAGCCGCGCCAACTGACTAACGACGAACATTCGTCGTCTAGTCCGCGCTGGTCGCCCGACGGGGACCGGCTCGCGTTGATTTCCGCGCGTGACGGCGAAGATCAAATCTGGACCATCGATGTTTCCAGTGGGGCGCTGAAAAAGATCACGACACTTTCAACCGGCGCCGGTGATCCGGTCTGGTCGCCTGACGGCAAGTGGCTGGCGTTCGCTTCTGATGTCTATCCAGAGTGTTTGGACGACGCGTGTAACAAGCGGCGGGCTGACGAAGTGGCGGCCAGCAAGGTCAAGGCTCACGTCGCAACTCGTCTGCTATATCGTCATTGGAAAGCGTGGAAGGAAGGCATGCGCACGCACGTGTTAGTGGTTTCGTCCGCCGGCGGTGAAGCGCGCGACCTGACGCCGGGCGATTACGATGCGCCGCCGTTCAGCCTCGGTGGGCCAACCGATTACGCGTTCTCGCCCGATTCGAAAGAGCTCGCATTTGTCAGCAACCACGACAAAGTTGAAGCGACGTCGACCAACGCGGATGTTTGGTTGGTGCCGATCAAAGGCGGCACAGCCAAAAACATTACTGCCGCCAATCATGGCTATGACGGATCGCCGCAATTCTCACCCGATGGCCGATTCATCGCTTATCGTTCGCAAGCCACGCCCGGCTATGAAAGCGATCGCTTTCGTTTGGTGCTTTACGATCGAAAGACAAATCAATCGCGATCTCTGAGTGAATCGCTCGATTCGTGGGTTGACGGGTTTGCTTTCGCGCCGGACAGCAAGACGATTTATCTGGCGGCGGAAGAGCGAGGAAGAGCCCCGATTTATTCAGTAGCAGTGACTGGTGGCCCGGTCCGAAAAATTGTCGGCGAAGGAGTCAACGGCGACATTCATCCGACCAGTGACGGCCATGCTTTGGTTTTCTCTCGCAGCAGTATGACGAAGCCAAGCGAGATCTATCGCGCTAATGCGGATGGCGGCGGGGTCACCGCGCTGACCGTGACCAATGACGCATTCATTTCATCATTCAAGCTCCAGCCTGCCGAAGAAGTGACCTGGACAGGCGCGCTCGGAGCAAAGGTTGCCGGGTGGATCGTGAAGCCGGCGAATTTCAATCCGCGCAAGAAGTATCCGCTCATAGTCTTAATTCATGG
>QHXH01000447.1:0-4028 GCA_003222855.1 Acidobacteriota bacterium | reverse complement strand
GAACCCGCAGATCTACGCGGGCGATGGTTACATCGCATTCATGCCGAATCCGCGCGGCTCGACCGGCTATGGTCAGCGCTTTGTTGCTGACATTTCCGGCGACTGGGGTGGCAAGGTGTTCACCGACATCAGTAACGGTGTCGCCATGGCAGCGAACCTTCCCTTTGTCGATAAGAATCGCATTGGCGCCGCGGGCGCCAGTTACGGTGGTTACATGATCGATTGGATCGAAGGCCACAACAACGATCCGCGTTTTCATTACCAGGTGCTGGTGTCGCACGATGGCGTTTACAATCTCACCAGCATGACCGGAGTGACAGAAGAACTCTGGTTCACGGATTGGGAATTCAAGGGCACACCCTGGACCAACAAAGCGATGTACGAACGGTGGTCGCCACACAATTTTGTGCAGAACTTTCATACGCCGGTTTTGATTATCACCAACGGGCTCGACTATCGCGTGCCGGAAGGCGAAGGCCTGCAGTTCTTCACCGCCGTGCAACGGATGGGCGTCGAATCAAAACTCGTAGATTTTCCCGATGAAGGGCATTGGGTGCAAAAGCCGGCGAACTCTGCCTTCTGGCACAATACAGTGCTGGATTGGCTTGATAAGCATTTGAAGTGAAATGAAATTGGCCGCGGATGAACGCGGATAGACGCAGATCAATACAATAGACTGATTTCGATTTGCTTATCCGCGCCCTATCCGCGTAAATCAGCGGCTAAATAAATCGGAGGTTTCCATGCCTGGTTGGCTGAAAGCTTTACTCATCGTTCTGATCGTAGTCGTGCTGCTTGTCATTGGCGTCGTCGGCGTAGGCGTGTTTTGGGTGATGAAGAACAAGGATGCCTGGATGGCCCGCGCCAAGGAAGTGGCCACTGAAGCAAAAGCCTTTGGCAGCCGCACTGACAATCAAGGTTGTGTTGATGAAGGTCTTGCGCGCTACAAGAAAGATCCCGGCCTCAGCAGTGTGATCTCGAACAGCGTTTTCATGCGCGCGTGCCTGGAGGCAAGCCGCCCAACATCCGGATTTTGCAACAACGTCCCCAAACAGACTGAGTTCATAAAGACTGCACAATGGCGAATGAACCAATGCCGGCAAGCCGGTTTGGGATCAGACAACAATTGTCAGAATCTGTTTACGCCGGTTCAGCAGTTTTGCCAGGAGAAATCTTCACAGTAAACCGTGCTCCTGGCGGCCAGATTTCTGACGGGCGGTAGTGCTCCGTTAGTGTGTAGCTGAGATCACAGTGTTGCCAAGTCGCAAGGAAGGAACGCCATACAACCATTGCGACTGCGTTTAGCTCCGTAGGAGCCGGATGTTTATAGCAACAGCTGACCGAACGACCCTGGCTCAGTAGGAGCGAAAGGTGATTGAACCGATAATATTTCGCTCCTACGGAGCTTGCTCAATTATGTTGCGCACCTGGGCTATAAACATTTCGTCCCTCCGGGACTAAAGCCGGTTTCCTGCAAGTTGTTTTGTTATCACGCACAACAGCAACAGACTAACGGAGCACTTTCTGACGGGCGTTGCATGATCAAACCAGGACATCTCTCCGAGCTTGAGCGACTGACAATTCGCGAGCGACCCAAAGGGCAGCCGCTCATGCATCAGAGCTGGGGCAAGCTGCTCTTCATGCATTGGCGTGTCGAGGCGAGCGAGTTGCGGATGCTCATTCCTGAAGGCCTCGAGATCGATACATTCGATGGCACAGCGTGGATTGGGATTATTCCGTTCACGATGTGGGACATTCGAGCGTTACCGCCGTTTATGCCGGCCGTGCCGGGGTTGAGTTCGGCGCACGAACTCAACGTGCGCACCTACGTTTATTACGACGGCGTGCCGGGCGTTTGGTTTTTTTCGCTGGACTGCAACAGCACTGCCGCGGTTATCGCCGCGCGTACCTTCTATCACTTGCCTTACTACAACGCGAAAATCGATCTGGAGCAGAGCGGCCACACGATTGACTACGCGCTGCAACGAACCGATCAGCCGGCCGCGCATTTCCAGGGCTCATGGAACATTGGCGAGACCATTCCTTTTTCGCATCCTGACTCGTTAGAGTTCTTCCTCACTGAGCGCTACTGCCTTTACAGCGAGAAAGACGGTGACTTATATCGCGCGCGTATCTTTCATCAGCCGTGGCCGCTGCAAAAAGCGACGATGAACTCCTGCAAATCGACGATGATTGAATCCCTGGGCCTCCGGTCGCGGGAAGGCGAGCCGGTGCTGAATTATGCCGAGTCGCTCGATGTGGACATTTGGGCGATCAAGAGGGTGTAGCGCAAGTTGTTAACTTGCGATCGCAAATTGACAATTTGCGCTACCGGGCTTCTGATACGATGAAGAGTTCCCGCGATCCCAGTTTGTAAGGTTTGCACTTCAGCGAGCCATAAAGATCCAGGACCGATAACCCGGCTCGTTCCAGCATCCGCCGAATCTCTGCCACTGTGTAAATCCATTCTCTGGCCAGTCGCGATTCAGTCTGGCCGTCGCGCTCAAAGATGTACTCACTGTCGATGCAGCTCTCTGCGGCAAGGTATCGTTCTTTGATGGTCAACGCGAGATCACCCATATCGTGTGAACTTTGTTCTTCAAAGTCAGGCAACACGGACTCGGCCGCCATTCCGGTTTCGATAATGAAACGCGCGCCCGGCTTCAATGCTCGCGCGATCGCGCGCAGAAACTTTTCCAGTTCGGCATGTTCCAGAAAGGCAAAGCTGTTTCCGAAACAATACGCGCCGTCATAGATTCCCTGATCTTCGATGTGACGCATGTCGCCCAGAATAAATTCGACCCGCGTTGACGAGTCAGAACCGCCTGCGGTAGCGGGCGGGCCAGACTGAATTGCTCGAGCCTCTGCGATAAACTCTTCCGAGATATCAACGGCCGTTACCCGCAAGCCGCGCTGCGCCAATTCAAACGACAACCTTCCATTCCCGCAGGGCACGTCGAGCACGCGTGCGCCGGCGTCGCAATTTAGATGATCGATCAGAAACTCGGCCTCAGCCGTTGTCTGTTCCAGCGGGATCGCTTTGCGCCACAGGTCGAGCGTTACGCCGTGAAAAAACGTTTCGAACCAATCTTTTGTTGCATATACGATGTGGTAAAGAAGATTTGTGTAGGACATCGTGGTAACCTCTGTCGCCTGCTCCGCAGGCTTGTTGTCAATTATTCAATCCAGCCCCAGGCTCGGCTACGCCTCGCCAGGGGCTACACTCTACCGCCTGCTAGCGCAGGCTAGTTCACGCATTGTCTGGGAAGCGAGGATCGTTGTAAAGACAAATGCTACTTAGCGAGATATGCGCGGCGAGATCTCACGGACACGTCCGGAAGATTTGATTCATTCAATCAATGAAAAAATGATTCAATGAAACAATGGCGATCACTCCGGCCGTTCCAGCGGCGGCAGCACTGCGATGAAATCGTTTTCGAAGCGGCGTCCGTAATCATTCAGCAACTCGCTCACGCGTTCGTGGCTTTTCGATCTGAGAATCAATCCGGCGTGATGCTTCTTCTTGACGCGATAGACAATCTCCGAATCGTCATAAGCCGTCGTGTCCGGATATTCCTGCTTCGCTAAAGACAGGATAATTCCCGCGTGCTCTTTGCGCGGCTTCAATCCGGGTCGAGAATCAGCGACTTCCAGTTTGGCCCATTCGCGCCACAAATTTATTCCTGACGCCGCTTCCAAAACATCAGCGATGTACGCGCCGCCGACACGCGCGGCGATCTCAAGAAAATAAAAATCATCGCCCGTTTCGCTCTTGATAAATTCAGCGTGTGTCGCGCCAGTCTGCATGCGCATTGCTTTGATCAGCCGGCGATTGATTTCGAGTAATTTTTTCTTGTCTGCCGAATCATGTGGGATTGTCTGCGAGACGTACGCGCCACCGCCATGCGCGACCTGCAAAGGCGGCCGGCCATATTTGTTCACACCGGCGAACACGACTCGACTGTCATAAACGAGCGAATCGACGTGAAAGACTTCACCGGGAATAAAACGTGCCAGCACATGGTACG
>QHXH01000446.1 GCA_003222855.1 Acidobacteriota bacterium | reverse complement strand
GTCTAACTCGCCATATAATCGCTCGCGCTCGGTGATGATCTTTTGTACCAGCGGCCGCAACTCATTCTGATACATCTCGACGGCTACTTCAGCGGCAGTCCGGGATATGGCATTCAGGTTGTAGGGAAGCACGGCCTTGCTAATCTCCGAGGCCAGCTCCGGGGCGGCCATAAGATATCCCACCCGCAGGGCCGCCATCGCCATCGCCTTTGAAAACGTTCGCAGGACCACAAGATTTTCATAATCTTGCAGGAACGGAACGACTGAATGCGCCGCAAATTCATGATAAGCCTCGTCAACTACAACCAGGCCGCTGGTTGATCTGAGCAAAGCGCGCAGATCCTCATCGCTCAGCAGGCAACCAGTCGGATTGTTTGGCGAGCAGAGGATCGTCACATCCGGCTGCAAGTCGCTAATTGTTTTTTGCAGCGCGTTGACGTCATAACTTAACTCATTAGTGAGCGAGGCACTTACGACTTCGCCGCCAAGCACAGTACTGATTTGCCGGTAGAGCGCAAATGTCGGCTCGGAGATGAGCACGCGCTTACCTGGTCCAACCGTAACCATCAACAGCGCCTGAATCAATTCATTCGATCCATTTCCGGCAATAATGCCGTCCGGTCGCCAGCCTGAAAATTCCGCCAGGCGGTCATGTAAACTCGCAGGCACAAAATCCGGATAATGCGACCACTTACGCGTCTCCAGTCGCCGCTGTGTCTCTTCCCTGATACGCGCCGGAGCGTCCCAGGGGTTCTCGTTTTGATTGATCTTCACGCGCCCGCGATGCGGCGAGAGCGAGTATGCGCGCAGGGCGCGTACTTCAGGCTTGACTGTATTCAACGAGCTTCTCATCGTCACCATCCAACTATCCCAGTCTGATCACGGCCGACCGCGCGTGCGCGTCCAAGCCCTCAGCTTTAGCCAGCGCCGCAATCTTCTCAGCCGAGTGTGTCAGTGCTTCACGCGAATAACGCAGCACACTGGTACGCTTAACGAAATCGTGAACGCCAAGCGCTGAGGAGAATCGCGCCGCTCCGGCAGTCGGCAATACGTGGTTGGGCCCGGCGAAGTAATCGCCTACAACTTCCGGCGTGTACGGTCCGAAGAATATTGCTCCCGCATGAAGAATGCGCGCTGCCACAGCGTCATTGTCGCGCGTGACAATCTCCAAATGCTCTGGCGCTAACTCATTGACAAGTGAGCAGGCCTCGTCGAGATCGGTGACAATAAGAATGACGCCATACTGAGCCAATGATTTTTCAACCACGCCCCGGCGCGGCAACAATTCCGCCTGACGTGAAAGCTGGGCGGCCACCTCGTTCGCCAGCCGTTCGCTGGTGGTTACCAAGACCGCAGAGGCATCTTCGCCGTGTTCAGCCTGTGCCAGTAAGTCGGCTGCTACGAATTCCGAGCGGGCCATATCGTCGGCAATGATGACAACTTCGCTGGGCCCGGCGATCGAGTCGATTCCGACTGCACCAAAGACCAACTTCTTCGCCGCAGCAACGTAACGATTGCCCGGTCCAGTGATCTTGTCCACCCGCGGCACAGTCCCGGTGCCATAGGCGAGGGCGGCGATCGCCTGCGCGCCGCCAACTGCATAGACTTCTGTGACGCCGAGCTGCAAGAGCGCGGCCGCCACTGCGGGACTTTCGCGCAACGAGCGGGGCGGTGTCGCGACCACGATGCGTTGGACGCCGGCCACCTGTGCCGGCACAACGTTCATCACTACTGACGAAGGATAGCTGGCGGTCCCGCCCGGAACATATAAGCCCACGCGCTCGATGGGCCTGATGCTCTGGCCCAGCCGAACACCATACTCAGTTTCAATTTCCCACGAATGTTGCTGCTCATGTTCATGAAAGCGCCTAACGTTGCGGATGGCTTCACTTAGCGCTTCCGGCAGTTTAGTATCGACGTTCGAAGCGATATGCCGCAATTCCTCCTCACTAATGCGAAGCTCGGACGCTTGCATCACGCAGTTGTCGAATTGCGCGGCGTAATCGATCAGCGCGGCATCACCCCGCCGGCGAACATCATCGATGATCGATCCAACCTGGCTCATCAAATCTCCGTCGAGGGCGACGTTGCGCTCTCGAATGCGCTTGAGCTTCTCGGTCAGCCGTTCCTGATGATGACTATTGATGACTTCAATCATCATTCGTTCGCCTCCGCAGTGTGTTCTCAAGAGATCTGATGAACCGGCCAACCGCTTCTGCCTTCAATTGATAACTGGCCCGATTCACGACCAGGCGCGCCGCTGAGTCGGTGATCACTTCAATGGTGCTAAGGCCATTTTCCTGAAGCGTCTTGCCAGTCTCAACCAGATCCACGATGCAATCAGCAAGTCCAAGTACGGGCGCCAACTCCACTGAGCCTGACAACTTGATGATGTCGACGGCAACGCCGCGCGCGCCAAAGTGCTGCGCGGCGATTCGCGGGTACTTGGTTGCCACTCTCAGCATGCCTAACTCGTTTAGCGGCGTATCGTTTTTGGCGGCGACTACGATGCGACAAACGCCAATGTTGAGACTAAGGGGCTGCAATAGATCGGCGTCAGATTCCAGCAGTACGTCACGACCGACAAT
>QHXH01000445.1 GCA_003222855.1 Acidobacteriota bacterium | reverse complement strand
CAAGATCGTGTTGCTGCGTTTAAGATCGGGGCGCTAGCCCGACCGTAAGGGAGGACTCCTACACGAATCGCGACTGAGCCCTCCCTTACGGTCGGGCTAATGCCCCCGGCAACACACTAATAGGACATCACTGTCCATCCAATCCTATTTTAACCTGATTCCTCGGCGCGCTGCTTGGCGCCGGCCACGACCGCCGTCAACCTCGCTATCTTTTGCTCATGCGTTTCGCCCTCGACCGGGCCGGTATCAACCACACCGGCGTAAGTCGATCGCTTGAACAGAGATCGGTTGGGCTCTCCAGCCGCGGCGTGTGAAGTAGTCGGCGTGGGGGTCGTTCCGGCTTCCACAGTGTCGGGCGCCAGTTCTGCCGGAGTCTCGGCACCCGCGACAGGTGAAGCGGTCGCCGCCGCTTCGCTCAACGGCGCCGCCGAAGCCGCTCCGGTCTCAGCTTGCGCTTCCGCGGCGGGCCGGTGCGCATCCGCGCTGGGGGACGAATCAAGGACCGTGACGGGTGCGTGATCAGCGCCGCCTGCTTCCGCGCGTTGCTTTGCGCCGGCAACGACTTTCTGCAAACGCGCGATCTTTTGTTCTTTGGTTTCGCCGGGCGTCGGACCGGTATCCACTACCCCCGCGTAAGTTGAACGACGATTCAATTGACGGTTCGGTTCAGCCGCGGCCTTCGCCGGCGGAGTCATCGACTTCTCAGCGACCGCGGTCGCTTGCGCGGCAGGCGCGGCTGGTTTTTGAGTTACCGCGGGTGGCACTGCCGGTTTTGCTGCCGCACCATGCGCGTGCTCACCGCCGGCAGGTTCAACGATCACGTACACGCCTTTTTCATTCTTCTTAATTACCGGCAGCGTGCCGCCGGCCGCTTGTAACAGCGCGGACAACTCGGCTTCGACAAATCGTGTTTGTTTGTCCGGATCGCGCACATGGCCCAGCGGCGGTCCCATGTAAAGAGTTCCGCATATGTGGCATTTGAACAGGACATCGTCGCCGCGCAAATGCACCTCGGCGGACTCTCCGGCAGTCTTCAACTGCTTCAGATGACCATTACAAAGTTTGTTCTTTTCGTTTCGCTCGTTGCAGACTGTCTGTGCGTTGGTGATGCGCTTGGGGACCGGCGGCGGAGGGCCCGATCCTTTGATAGCTTCAGCGGCGTTTGCAGACATTGTCTCTTTATGGAATCCGACGGGAATCTTAAAGAGTCAGCGCGGTCACGTCAATGTCGTAGGTTAACGGGTACTGTCTTAGTTTGGCTTTGCGCGTCTTTGCGCCTTCGCGTCTTTGCGTGAGATTTACTCTTAGGTAAAACGGTTTTCACGCAAAGGCGCAGAGCCGCAAAGAAAAACCGCAAAGTAAGACATCACCGCTCAACGGCGCCGAAACATTTCCTTCAGAATAAGCGAGATCAGCGTGCAGAGAATTATCAGTCCGGTAACTACCGCGAGCAGGACGCCGTCCCAATTTATGGTTAGACCGAACACGCTGAAGGATTTCACGCCGTGGTTGACCTACGGTTCCAACTGTCGCTTTCAGCGCGGACTCTCACTTCATAAATATGCCCGTGTTATTCTCTCCCGCGATGCTTTCTGACTTTCTTGGCGCAATTTGGCGGCATTTGCCAGCGTTCGTCCGCCGCAACGCGGGAAGTGCCACGCAAAGTCGCTTCGCGGTTACGGTGGGCGCCGTGTTATTCGACGATGCAGGGCGCATTCTGCTGCTGGATCATGTATTTCGTGCTTATGCCGGATGGGGAATTCCCGGCGGTTTCGTAATGAAGGGCGAGAACCCTGAGGACGCATTGCGGCGCGAACTGCGGGAAGAGGTTGCGATCGAGATCAAAGATGTGAAGCTGGTTTTCACCAGAACGCTCGGCCCACTAAAGCAGGTTGAGATTTATTTCCGCGCGCGAGTAATCGGCGATCCGAAGCCATCCAGTTTCGAGATAAAACGCGCGCAGTGGTTCGCCCTGGATCAATTGCCGCCCGGGCTTTCAAAGGATCAGCGACGATTGATTGAAAGAGCCATGGCGCGCGATGAAAAGTCCTGACAATGGTGTTATGCTACGCCACGATTTCGTAAATGGTAAATGGTAAATGGTAAATGGGCAGTTACGGCGATCTTCTTATTTACGTTTTACGATTCACCATTTACGATTGAATTGAAGGAGACTCTATGCCAGCACAAGGCGTGCAATTGATTCCGTCATCTGAAGAGGTCATGCAAATCCTGAAACGGACCGGCGCCTTTCGCGAAGGCCATTTCGTTTACCCGAACGGCAAACACACCGCGCATTATTTTCAGATGCCGCTGGCGTTTCGTTATTACGATACGGCGCGAGTCCTGGCGGTGGCCCTGAGCCGCAAGTTTCGCGTTGAACGCGACATCGCCAGTCAATTGCCAAAAATTTCCATCATCAGTCCCGCGTCTGGCGGTATTCCGGTAGCTTTCGGAGTGCGCGACGCCCTCAATGCCGAACAGATCTATTGGGCCGAGCAGGAAAACGGCAAACGAGCCTTCCGGCAGTACGTGAATCAGGGCGAGATCAATCCCTGTATCATTGTCGACGACATCATTCGCAGCGGTCACGCGATCGAAGAAACCGTCGCGTTGGTGCGCGGCCTGGGCGCGCCTATTATTGGCTGCGGCGCGATTGTCCGCTTTACCTCGGCACCCGATACTATCGACGGCGTGCAGATAAAATCGCTGGTGGAATTTGGCGAGAACTTCTATGACTCAGCCGACGCGTGCGGAGATTGCAAGAAAGGCGCCCCCGAAGAGCATGTGAGGTTTTAAGAAGTATTACGCTTTCATCGGCAAACCCACGCGGCGAACAATTTCTGCGAATCGCACGCTTCAATGCGGCAGCCCAACCCGTCGAATGAGATCAGTGAATCGCGCATCGTGGCGCAAATCATCAAGCGCGGGATCAACTTTCAAACTTACAAGTTGCATATCGTGCTCGTCGTAGGCCTGGTTGAGCATCTCGAAAGCCTTGTCCTTATTGCCCAACGCTCCATAGACTCCCGCGACCGAATATGCAGACGTCGGCACTCCGGCGACCTCTTCAAGTAACTTCGTGGCTTCACTCTTTTTCCCCCATCGCGCAAAAGCCTG
>QHXH01000444.1:3628-5356 GCA_003222855.1 Acidobacteriota bacterium | reverse complement strand
TTCAGACCAACTCGGTTCCCAACGCGGACGCAGTTGATGCCAAACCGCGAACAGTCCAAGGAGCGTCGAAGCTGTTTGGCCGATAATCAAAGTGTAGGCGCCGGTCCGGACTGTTAGGTTTCCCAACAACCACAGAATCGCAAAACCAGGACCCTGAACGATGAATGAGAGGAGCCTTGCCGCTCCTGCCCAACCAAAGCGGCGAGTGCCCTCTAACAATCCACGCATCAGATTGAGAAACAGCGCGGCCGGAATATTGATTTGATAAATGCGCAGCAGAGTCATCACCTGCGGACTGCGACTTCCCACCAGATGGGGCACGATCAAATCTGCAACTAATATGCTGGTAACGCCGACGATCATGGTGTAGATGACCGCGTTGGAAAAAAGTCTTGAGACGCGCTCGGGCTCTTTCGCCATCCAGTACCGATACGCGGTCGGTAAACCAAGTCCGGCCAGCATGGCGATGACTGGCGGCCACACCACGACGACGAAAAGATCGCCGCGGCCAGCCGGGCCTAGCGCGCGCGCGCCGACGAGACTCGAGATCATCGTTAAGATCAGAATCGTGACGTCGGTGATAAAGATGAGTTTGGCGCTGCGGGCAATCACAGGTTTACTCGATGGTTAGAACAGGCACGCTAGCTCGCGCCACGTGCCAGAACAATTGCGGGAATAGTCCGAAGCAGGATGGATGCGTCAAGTTTCAGCGACCAGCGATCTATGTATTCGAGATCCATTTGCATCCATTGCTCAAAAGAGAGATTGCTCCGCCCGGAAACCTGCCACAGGCACGTCAGGCCAGGCTTAACGCTGAAGCGTCGCTTCTGCCACACTTCTTCCATCCGCGTCGCATCGCGTACTGAGAGCGGCCGCGGGCCGACGATACTCATGTCGCCCAGCAGCACGTTCATGAGTTGCGGCAGCTCATCGATGCTGGTCTTGCGCAACCAGCGGCCGACGCGCGTGATGCGCGGGTCGTTGCGAATCTTAAAGATTGGACCACTCTTCTCGTTTAAGTGTTCGACCTCTTTCATGCGCTGTTCCGCATCGTTGGTCATGGTGCGGAATTTGATCATGCGGAACCGCCGCTTACTGAAGCCGACACGCTCCTGAACAAAAAAGATCGGGCCGCGCGAATCAAGCTTGATTGCGATTGCTACCAGGGCAAAGAGCGGGGCCGAAATGAAAAGAAGGCTGATCGAAACAGCGAGATCCATAATCCGCTTCGCTTCAGTCCTCCAGCTAAACGGAGGGACGCTGCCGAGCGTAACGATGGGAACGCCGTCGAAATCAACTGAATGGGCGCGCGCCAGTTTCTGCGGGAACAAATCGGACAGCACATGCGTCGTAATCCCCTGCTCTTCCAGCAAGCCGACCGTTTTTTCAATCTGTGAGTAATGCGATTTGATGGGCAATGCCACCGCGACTTCGTCGATCACTTCACTGGCGATGATGCTGGGCAAATCTTCAATCGTTCCCAAATGCCGGGCGCCTTCAATACTGCGGCCCGCGTATGCAGCATTGCTGTCTACGTAGCCAATTATTTTGTAGCCGAGGTCGTGGCGGCGTTTGATATGTGCCGCGAAGCGCTGGCCGCGCAATCCGCCGCCGACGATTAAGAGCGACTTAACGTTGTGACCACGCTCGCGCAGACGCCGCAGGTTGTAGCGCAATGCCAAACGCACGCTCGAGATCACCGCAAAGCTTATTAACGTGAAGCCGGCA
>QHXH01000444.1:0-3485 GCA_003222855.1 Acidobacteriota bacterium | reverse complement strand
GCATTCGTGACCTTGACGCGTTGCGACAGGTAATCAACAACAAACGTGGGGTTTTGTTCAGGCGCAAACCGGAACACGATCACAATGCCGAGCGAGACGACCAGCAGCGAGAGATCGCTCACCTTGAGACAGAAATCCGAGATTGTTCCGTGACGACTAATCATTAACCGACTTAAAGTCGCGGCGCCATGAACGCGGCGACGCTGGCGAGTTTCATGAAGCGTTCGATCTTTGAGATCTTGTCGCGCGGGACAAACACCATGTCGCCCGCTTGCAACGTCAAATCATTTTCCAGGTCACTGGTGCGCCTGATGTTTTTCAGGTTGAGTAACTTCACTTCAGCCCAGTCCGAATTGATTTTTCGGAAAACCACCACCTGTGATGATTTCGCGGTTTCCTTCATGCCGCCGGCGAGCATGATTGCCTGAATTGCGGTGACCCGTTCACGCATTTCGGTCTTGCCTGGCTGGCTGACTTCACCGGCGACGACAAAGTAAGGCCGCTGAAATTCCTTCAGCACAATCGTCGCGACCGGATCCTGTAAACGTGTGCGCGCCTGCCGCAGAATCGCTGCGCGTGTCTGCTCGAGCGTAAAGCCGGCGACTTTCAGATCGCCGCCGATTTCCAGCGTGATGTAACCGTCGGGCTGGACCGTGACTGTTTGATTGAATTCCGGCGAGTAGCGAAATTGAACTTCCAGTACGTCACCAGGTTGCAGCCGATAACGATCTTCGGTGACCGTTGTCAATCGTGGCGGCGTCTGTACCTGCGCCGCGATCGAGAGCGGCAATGCCAGCAGGCAAATTGCTAACGCGAAATAAATCCTATGTTTCATGGCACTCCTAACAGGTGGCACAGACTTCAGTCTGCGGTCATTTCAAGCTGATCACAGACTGAAGTCTGTGCCACGAAATCACAACCTCTTGTAAAGCCATTCAGGAACGGGATACCGTCGCTTGTTCAGCACGAAGCCGAGGAATTCCCCGCCTGCCGTCTGGATCATGCGTTGCGAATTCAGAATCTCTTCGCGTCGCGATTGTCCGGCATCGACAACGATTACAACCCCGTCGACGCGCGATGCCAGCATCGCTGCGTCTGTCGAGTCTTTCAGCGCGCCGCAGTCGATCAGGATGTTGTCAAAGCTCACTCGCAGCGCATCGACTGAATCGAGACCCGTATCAATCTCTTCGCCGTCTTTAGGCACGCGCATCAAAAACGATCGCTTGGGCCACTCTTGATGATCGTCACGCGCGTTCCGCTTCGTTGGTTTCCGGGCCGGCAGCATCCAGAGGTTCTCAATGTTCGTCGGATGGCAGTTCCAGGGCATCTGCAAATAGTCTTCAACGCCGAGGCCCTGCAACCGCTGGGAATCAATGATGAGCGTGCGCCGGCAGGTGTGTCGCGCCAACTCAACCGCGAACAGTCGGGCCACATGGTTTGCGCTGTTACCCTGTGAGGCAGCCGCAAAAGCGATCGCCGCGCCGCCGCGCAGGTTCTGCGAGCCATTCTGCAAGCTCGCCAACAACAGTTGAAGATTGTGTTGTTTGTGCCCGTTGCTTTCCATGCGCAGTTCAGGCATTGCGGGCTCTGCAACCATTTTGTCTGCGACTTGGACCATGTTCAGCTTTGTAATTCGGCCAGCGGCCGCGTCTCCATCGGTTTGCGCTCGTGGTTACCGCGGAGCAACATGCGGCGGCTGTTTTGCGGCACCGTCGCCAAAACCACCGCGCCGGTCAGGGCTTCAAGCTGCCGCGGCGTATGAACCGTGTCGCTTAGCATCTCGGCAGAAAACACACTGCCCAGACTTAAGACACCCGCAAGCACAATTCCGAGAATGAGATTTACCGGCCGATTCGGTGACGAAGGAATCTGAGCGACCGTGGCCGCTTCAGCGATCGATACGTTGGTTATCTTCTGCCGGTCAAGCTCGTCCGCGATCCGCGCTTCTTCACGCTTCTTCGCATAAAGCTGATAGTTGTCTGCCGCTTCTTTCTTTTCCCGTTGCAGATCGTCGTGCTTAGCAGTGTCCCCCTCGAGCTTCCGGAGCGACGCGTCATACTGTTGTAACTGGCCGGCAAGCGTATCGCGGCGCGCCTTTGCCCCCGCTTGATCCAAACGCGCGCGAGATAGTTCAGTCTCGAGCGTTTGCCGCAACGGATTCAGATCGGTCGCTTCTTCGACAGAGGTTTTCTGTTCCGCGCGCGCCAGGGCGTCGCGGGTCGTGCGAATCTGTTCGTCGACTTCGCGCACCAGACGGTCGTCGGGCCGATACTTCGTCAATAGTTGCGTGCGGCGATTTTGCAGTTCAACCATCATCGTGTTAAGGCGTTCCGCGGAATATTGATTCGGGAGTTGCCGGCTCTGCGTGATTACGCGCTTTGGAATCGCCGCGAGTTGCTGCTCGACACGAGCGATCCGGTTCGTCGCTTCACTTAAGCCGGCGTCGGCTTCCAGCATTTTTGCTTTGGCTTCGGCGGTCTTTTGCAGGGTCAACTCTTTCTGCTGGCTCAGCACCACCAGATTGTTGCTCTGCTGAAAATCGGTGAGCTGCTGTTCCGATTGTTTCAGTTGCGCTTCATACTCATCAGCTTTCTCTTTGAAGAAATCAGACGCGCCTGCCGGGTGATTCAACTTGAGGTGCTTTTCCAAATAAAGGTCGCCGAGTTTCTTCAGCACCGCTGCCGAAAGCTGCGGAGAATTTGAAGAGTAGCTAACCGTGATGATGTTTGCTTTGCGAACCGGCGTGATCGAAAGGTCTTTCGTCAGACGATTGACGGCCCCCTCGACGCGCACCGCTTCCGGCGCTGAACGCCCGAACAGATCGGTTTCACTCTTTGCCAGACCGGTTTCGTTGACGACCTGCATCAGAAGGTCCTTACTGGTCAACAGCTCGATTTCCGAATTGATCTGATTTTCGCTGACTTCGTTGTCGACTGTGGGTGCGTTGAGCCCGTTTGTGGCTTCGGCGGTGATGGCGACATCGACGCGCTGGTTTTTCACCAGAATTTTCATGCGCGAGTCGTAGCGATTCGGCAGCAGCAGCGTGACAAGGATCGTCCCCGTTACCACTGCAAGAAATGTAAACAGAATCAGCGCGCGGCGTCGGAAAATTGCGGCCGCACCGTCACGCAAACTAATCGGATTCTGTCCGAACCCAGTCGTCAGTTGCCCCTTCATAACCCAACCGTCTTTCCAAGGAAATTGCTGATTCGCGATCTAGCAGGCCCGCGAAGCGGTGGGCCTGGAAAAGGTCGGTGAATTATAAGGTCTGGACAGTCAAGGATAATCAGAATAGGATACGCCGCGATATCGCGGAAACCACGATGATCGTTGAGCTCCTGCAGACGTTTGGCCGAATCGTAATAGCAATATTGTCAGGGGCTATGCTCATCTTCGGGACGATCTTCTTCGCAGACATCCTGGGGAGGTCGGACGCGTTTGAAACCATCGGAAAGATGAGTCAGGCTGAGTGGCTGAGGTACATA
>QHXH01000443.1 GCA_003222855.1 Acidobacteriota bacterium | reverse complement strand
GCTTCGGGCCCGCCTTTTGTTTGTGGCCCGAGTTATGTCTCTATTCTCTCAAGCAATCTTCCTTACTTCCTCTCGCACGACCCTCCGCACGATTTTCTCCAACGATTCCGGCTGTTTCTTGATGTACTCGCGCAGGGCATCATTGATCAGTGTCTGATAGTTTCCACCTCCGGCTTTGTTTACTTCGCGGCGAAACCAGTTGAGGATCTCATCGTCCAGCCGAATTGTAATGCGGCTCTTGCCTCGCGCGGGTGAAACTACCGCCCCCCGCTTTCCCTTGCTGAAATCGTATTGCTTCTTCATAGTCCCTCTTCGTATTGCCGCCGCTCTTCAGCGCCAGCTTTGCGTGCAGATATTATGCGGATATTGTGTCCCCGCCATGTGTAGACAACCACTAGAACTCTTGCTAATGCGTCCATACCAATCGTTACGAAACGCTTTTCCTCCGGCTCATCGTCGTCGATAGTAATGGCAAACTCGTCTTCCAATACCGTTACGGCGTCGGCGAAATCAACTTTGTGTTTGCGAAGATTGCTCGCCGCTTTCTTCGGATTTCCCGTCCCGCCTCTTATGCTTCTCGTTTGCCCTTAATCACGGATTGTTAACAAGGCAGTACCACTAATGGAAACCAGTAAGATTCGCAACATCGCAATTATCGCTCACGTCGATCACGGCAAGACGACTCTCGTCGATGCCATGCTGAAGCAGGCAGGCACCTATCGTGACAACGAAACCATAGTTGAGCGCGTGATGGACTCGATGGACCTGGAAAAGGAACGCGGCATCACCATCATGGCCAAGAACACCTCGGTGCGTTACGGCGATTACAAGATCAATATCGTCGACACGCCCGGCCACGCCGATTTTGGCGGCGAAGTCGAACGTGTTTTGAAGATGGTCGATGGCGTGATGCTTCTGGTTGACGCCGCCGAAGGCTGTCTGCCACAGACGCGCTTCGTTTTGCGTAAAGCTTTGGAAGCCGGACTGCCGGCCATCGCGGTCGTCAACAAGATCGATCGCCATGATGCGCGGCCCGCAGAAGTCGTTAACGAGATTTACGAGTTGTTCCTCGACCTCGATGCTACCAACGAGCAAATTGAGTTTCCCATTCTCTATGCCATCTCGCGTGATGGCGTGGCGAAGAAAAAACTCAATGATTCATCGACCAATCTCAAACCGCTTTTCGATCAGATTATCGAAACGATCCCCGCGCCGCACGAGCTGCGCGATGATTCGCTTCAGCTTCTGGTAGCTAATGTGGATTACAGCGAGTACGTGGGCCGGCTGGCGATTGGACGAATCTTTTCCGGAGAGATAACTAAAAATCAGGAGATTGTGATCGCCGGGCACGAAGGCGCAGTAAAAAAGACCAGAGTGAAAGAGCTTTACGTTTTCGAAGGCCTGAAGCGTGAGTTGGCAGAAAGTGCCGGCGTTGGCGAAATCGTCGCGCTGGCGGGCGTCGAAGACATCAATATTGGCGAGACGATCACGACCCCCGACAATCCGAAGCCCTTGCCGTCGATTGCGGTTGATGAGCCGACGATCGCGATGATCTTCAGCGTCAACAACTCGCCGTTTGCAGGCACCGAGGGCCAGTTCGTAACCTCGCGTCAAATCAGCGAACGGCTCGATCGTGAAGTCCTCGGCAACGTTGCAATTCGCGTCGAGGAAACTGCTTCGCCCGATCAATTCAAGGTGTCTGGACGCGGCGAGCTTCAACTCGCAATTCTCATCGAGATGATGCGTCGCGAAGGTTATGAGCTTCAGGTTTCAAAACCTGAAGTCATCACGCGGCGGACAAACGGAGAACTGCAAGAGCCGATCGAACTCGTCGTCGTCGATTGCCCGGAAGAATTCATCGGTGTGGTCACGGAAGCGATGGGCCGCCGCAAAGGTCAGATGACGAAGATGGTGAATCATGGCACTGGCCGCGTGCGCATGGAATTCGAAACTCCTTCGCGGGGGCTGATTGGTTTTCGCGGTGAATTTCTCACGGAAACAAAAGGCACTGGTTTGCTCAACACTCTCTTTCTGCGGTTCGACAAGTGGATGGGCGAAATGAAAGGTCGCGGCACCGGCTCGCTGGTTGCTGATCGGGTGGGTGAATCGACGACCTATGCGCTTTTCAATTTGCAGGAGCGCGGCTCGCTCTTCATTCGGCCGAACACAAAGGTTTATGAAGGCATGATCATCGGCGAGAACGCCCGGGCAGTCGACCTCGATGTAAACGCTATTAAGGAAAAGAAGCTGACGAACATGCGGGCCGCCAGCGCCGATGAAGCCATGCGACTTGTGCCCGTGAAGGACTTATCGCTTGAAGAAGCCCTGGAATTTATCGCCGGAGATGAATTAGTCGAAGTAACTCCCAAATCAATTCGCTTGCGCAAGCGGACGCTGAAAGCAAATGAACGCCCGAAGAAGGAAGGGTAGAACTTAACCGTGAATGAAGTCAGTATCGTGAGCGGCGATCGCGACTGGAGCGCAAGCGTCCTCGCTTGCAACCCTCGGGCGCTGGGGTGAACTGCAACCGGGACGGTTGCGCTCCAGTCAGACCCGGTCATTAGCCCTCCCGGTACTGACCTCTTTGCCTAGTTGGCACTTTAACACCGTGAAACACCGAAGATGCGCATTCCCGCAAAATTAATCTGTTCTTAGCAAGTGCAGATGTCCGGCAAAATTAATCTGGTGAACCCCGGCCAAACGTAGTATCTTGTGCCGACCCAGAGCACTCGCCCAGAGTTATTGAAACCAGACCTCTTCATTCGCGTGTAACTGTAAGACGGTTGGCTGGAATCATATTGAAACCTTTTTCGAGTAACGATCACACACTGTAAAGTAAGACTTAAGTCATTCGAGTTCTAAGCAACGGCTGATGCCTTCCCGAGGAGCTTTATGAACAGCTTCGCATCACGGAAATTGCTGACCTTTGGCCTGCTGCTAATTGCGGTGGCCAACGCCTTTTCCCAACAAAACCCGATATCAGTCAAGGGCACAGTCACGGATCAGCTCGGCGGCCTGGTCGTCGGCGCGAGCGTCGTCGCGAAGGACAGCAAAGGCAACGCCGTCACCGTGACGACTGATAATGACGGAAATTATAAGTTTCACAATCTGCTGCCCGGCCGGTATCAATTGATCGTTACCGTCAGCGGCTTCAATACCCTCGAAGAAAAGAACGTCGAAATAAAAGCGGGCAAGCCGCTGACTATCGATCTACAACTGATCGTTGGCTCGGTTGAGCAGGTCGTCACGGTCGATAACAAAGGAGTCAGCACCGATTCCGATCGAAATGCGGACGCGCTGGTTCTGGGCCAGAAGGAGCTTGAGGCTTTACCTACTGATCCCGACGCGCTCGCCGCCGCGTTGCAGGCGATGGCGGGTCCGACGCAGGGAGACAGTGCCAGCGGGGCGCAGATAAAAGTTGACGGGTTTTCGAATGGCACGATCCCACCAAAGGAATCCATTCGCGAAGTTCGGATCAACCAAAATCCGTATTCGGCAGAAAACGAATATCCGGGCTGGGGCGGCATTGAGATCTATACTCAGCCTGGCTCAGACAAATATCACGGCGCGGCCGCATTCAATTTCAGTGATGAGAGTTTGAACTCGCGGAATCCATTCGCCTTGCGACGCGCGCCTTACCAACAACGCGGATGGAACTTTAATCTTGCGGGTCCGATCAAGAAAAAGCGCGCGTCGTTTGCTGTGTACTTCAACCGCTCGGCCTCTGATAGTAACGCTATCATCAACGCGACGATTCTT
>QHXH01000442.1 GCA_003222855.1 Acidobacteriota bacterium | reverse complement strand
AGTTCCACAAAGTGCGACATTAGCGAAATGAAAGCAGGCGAATGCCCGCGTTACTTCGACTTCGCGATCAGAGGTTGGCCTGAAGCGTCCGGCTCCGGAGGCCGGCGATGTATGAGTTCTTCCGGCACCGGTGGGGGCGGATTAGCAACGACGGTCTCTAACGCTTCGTCAACAACTTCGTTGATGCGGGCGATGAGTTTGATGTTCAGCTCGTGCCGCACGTCTTCGGGAATGTCTTCGAGGTCAGCTTCGTTACGCCCCGGCAAAATTATTCGATGAATGCCCGCGCGATGCGCCGCCAGAACCTTTTCCTTAATCCCGCCAACTGGAAACACCAAGCCTGAGAGAGTTATCTCGCCCGTCATCGCGGTATCGGGACGCACGCGCCGGCCGGTGTAAAGCGATGCGAGCGCGGCGGTGATCGTCACGCCGGCGCTAGGTCCATCTTTGGGAATTGCACCGGCGGGCACGTGAAGGTGAACGCCGTAATTCTTGAACATCGAAGGATCGATGCCGAAGTCCTGGGCATGAGACCACAGATAAGACTGCGCGGCCCGCGCCGATTCCTGCATCACTTCGCCGAGTTGTCCGGTGATCGTAAATCCATGACCGCCGGGAAGCAGGTTCGCTTCGATGAACAGAATCTCGCCGCCCATTTCAGTCACCGCCATTCCGGTCGCAACTCCCGCCGGTAATTCTTTGCGCGCTTCTTCGGGATAAAACTTTGGCCCGCCGAGATAATCATGAATGGCTTGTGCGTCGACGATAACTTTCTCGGTTTGGCCCTGGGCAATCTTGAGCGCCACTTTACGCGCGATGCGTCCGATGGTTCGCTCGAGTTGACGCACGCCGGCTTCGCGCGTGTAACGCGCCGTGATCAGACCAATGGCATCATCCGCGATTTCAAGTTGCTCAGGCGTCAATCCGTTCTCGCGAACCTGACGCGGCACCAGATAGCGTTTGGCGATTTCCAGTTTTTCGCGATCGCTGTAACCGGCCAGCCCGATAATGTCCATGCGATCGCGCAGCGGCGGCGGGATTGGACCAAGCTGATTCGCGGTAGCGATGAAGAGAACTTTCGAAAGATCGAACGGCAAATCGAGATAATGATCGGTGAAGGTATTATTCTGTTCCGGATCGAGAATCTCGAGCAACGCTGCCGCCGGATCACCGCGATAGTCTGCGCCGAGCTTATCGATTTCATCGAGCATCATCACCGGATTGTTTACTCCAGCCCGGCGAATCGATTGAATGATGCGGCCGGGCATCGCGCCGACATAGGTGCGGCGATGGCCGCGCAACTCTGCTTCGTCGCGCACACCGCCCAAACTCAACCGTTCGAATTTTCGTCCCATCGCGCGCGCGATCGAACGGCCCAGCGAAGTCTTGCCGACACCGGGAGCGCCGACAAAACAAAGAATTGGGCTCTTCGCGTCCGGCCGTAATTTGATCACCGCAAGAAATTCAAGGATGCGTTCCTTTACGTCTTTAATGTCGTAGTGATCTTCGTCGAGAACCTTCTGCGCCTCGTTAAGGTCAAGACTGTCGGCGGAAGACTTTTTCCACGGTAACTCAAGAATGAAATCCAGATAGGTGCGGATGACGTGATAGTCGGGCGCCATCGCCGGAAGTTTTTCCATCCGGCTCAATTCGCGTTCAGCTTCCTTGCGCACTTCGTCGGGCAGATCGGCTTTGGCGAGGCGCTCACGCAACTGCCCGGCTTCCGCTTCTTCGCCACTCTCGTCCTCGCCCAACTCTTTCTGAATCGCTTTCATCTGTTGACGCAGCACGTAATCACGTTGCGCCTTGTCCATTTCGGTTTGCGCTTCGCTGGCAATCTTCGAACGCAGGCGAATGATTTCAACTTCCCGCGCCAGAAAATCATGCGCGAGGTGCAGCAGATCGTCGACGCTGTTCGCTTCGAGCATCTGCTGCTCTTTCTCAACGCCGAGACTGAGAATAGATCCCAGGAAATAAGCGAGTCGCACCGGATCGTCCGCGCTCAGCACCACGAGCCGAACTTCCGGCGGTACTTGTGGCAGATAAGCGAGCGCCTGCTGAATCAGCGATTGAACATTGCGCTTAGTGGCCTCAATTTTTTCTTTGTCGCGCAGTTCCAGCTCAGGAAGCACGCGCACGCGCGCGCGCAGGTGTGGCTCGGTTTGCTCCCAGGCCATCAGTTGAATGCGATCGATCCCCTGCACAATCAAGTGCAACGTGTCTTCCACCCGCTCCATGCGCTTGATCTGAACGAGGGTTCCTACCTCGTAGAGATCTTCGGGTTTGGCATCACCTTCAGAGATTCGTTCCGGCCGCACACTGATGCACGCGAGTAGTTTCTCTTCTCCCGCGAGCGCCGCTTCGACGGCGGCCATCGAGCCGGGCCGGCCCACGGACAGCGGCACCATCGTTTCGGGAAAGAGCGTCGTGTTCTGCAAAGGCAACACCGGAATTACAAAAGGCACGCCTTCCGGTTTCTTAACAGGTGCGTTCGCTTCGGATTTGTTCGAGTTTGTTTCTGCCATGAAAATGAAATGGGCGACTGATCGTTTATCGTCGTGCGGCTTTCGCTTGTTCTTCACGCAGCCGCAAAATCAACAGACCGTCGCGATAATCGCGTTCGATTGAGGCATGTTCGATCGAGCGGGGAAACTTAATCATCTTTTCAAATCGGCTGTAAGTAATTTCAAGCTGGTAGTGCGACACACCTTCGCCGCAGGTTCCGTCGCGGCGCGACCCGCTGATGCGCAACACGTCATTATCGAGCGTGACGTCCACGTCGGCCGGTTTGATGCCGGCCAGATCGACCTTGACGATCCAGCCATCTTTGCTGCGATAGACATCCGCGGCGGGACACCACAGGCGGCCGGAGGGCCGGCTCTGGCGATCATCACGAATCATGCGGAAGTAACGTTCAAGCGATTCGCCGGACATACTGATAGCTCCGTTTCAAGATCATCTGAGGGGGTTCAGGGAATCGTATAACGGGAATTATAGAGGTTTCGCGCGTTAATGTCAGTTCGGCGCCAAGCCGCAAAGGCGCAAAGACCCAGAGAAAAACCGCAAAGTAAGGCAGTACTCAAAGCTAAGACTCTTATGCAGGCAGCAATCCCTTGATCTCGCGCACGACGCGATTTACTTCTTCCTGGTCCGCGAGCGCGATCATGAAAAATTTGTAACCCTGATGAAAACAGATTACACCGTTTGCAAACAGCCACACGCCGTCGAGATACGGATTGCCGCCCAGGATCCAACTGATAGGTGCGCCAATAATACCCACCGGATTGACGATCTGCGCGAACATCGTAGCGCCCATCGCGCAACTGAATGCGCCGAGCAACGGCGCGCCGACATACTTGGCCATCTTGCGTTGGAACTCAACGCGTTCGCGCTCGGCTTCATCTAATTCACCGGCGGCGCTGCGGGCTTCCTGCTTCTTCAAATACTCATCAAATTTCTCGCTGGCCTTTTTTAATCCCCAGACTGGTAATGCCGAATGCGTCAGCCAGTGCGGATGCGTGCCGAGCAGGACGACATCCAGACCGGGAAACACTGCGCCCGCGCGAATGCCGAGGACGAGTGAGGCAGTTACAACCGCCGCCTTGCCCGGATTTTCCTTAATCCAATCTTTGGCTTTGATGACCCCGGCAGTTGCCGCCGCGGTGGCCCGCGTTGCTTTCATGCCATGGCCGGCCATCCTGGCCGCAGAGCCTACATAGCTCGCCGCATCGTCGAAAACCTGTTCCGCTTTTTTACCGGCGGGGCCGGCTGCGTCGCGAATGATCTTTCCCGCGTCCGTGGCCGCCTCTCGAATTGCTTTGCCGGCGTCTTTGGCCTGGCGCTTTGTTTCGTCTGCGGCGCGCCGCGCGTTCTCGCGAAGTTTGGGGTCGTCCCGGAAAGCTTCAGCTTCGGCGCGCAATTGCCCCGCGCCGTTGGCAATCGTTTGCGCCCCCTTGCGGGCTGCGTCGCCGGCGGCACGTGTTGCGTCTTCCATGATGCCGCTTACGCCCAGCTTTTCATCCAACTCGCGCGCCTTTCGTTTCGCCGCGCGATGCAGGTCGTCAAATTTCTCTTTGTAATCAGCCATGAGTTCTTGTAGCGCAAGTTGTTAACTTGCGAACGCAATTTACCAAATTGCGCTACCTATTCTACGCCTTCCATTGCGGCGGAGTTCACGAAAACCGATTTTACGCCCTCTCTGGCGGTCGGGCTACTGCCCCGTGCTTTACTTTTGTCTTGTTCCTTCATACTTTTTCGTTATGCTGAAATGTCCCACGTGCGGAAAGCCGGTCGAGTGGAAGGACAATCCGTGGCGGCCATTTTGTTCGGAACGATGCAAGCTGCTCGATTTCGACAAATGGACCAGCGACGAGTATCGCGTGCCGGGACAAAAAATAAATCCGGCCGAAATGCCGGCGCAGCCTTCGGCGCGAGATACCGGCAATGAAGACGAAGAATCTTAAGCCATGAAGCGTTTAGACGTTAGACAGTTTTTCATAATTTGCCTGCTCCTGTTTCCCTGCGCGTGCGCGAAACGACCGGCGAACGTCGCAGGTTGGACCGTTGACAACAATCGCGCGGCCAAACTTTCTGACTACAAAGGCAAGGTCATCGTGCTGGATTTCTATGCAACCTGGTGCGAACCTTGCCGGGCGGAAACTCCGCGACTGGTGCGGTTGCAACGAGACTATGGCCCAGGCGGATTGCAGGTAATCGGCCTGAATGTCGGCGGCGAAAATGATCGCGCTCAGGTTCCCGCCTTTGCGAAGGAGTTTGGAATCGAATATCCGCTCGGATTTCCCGATGACGCCTTGGTGAATCAGTATCTAACGGATAATCAGAATATTCCGCAGGCGTTCGTTTTTGATCGCAACGGCGAGCTGGTAAAACGATTCGTCGGCTACAATTCAACTTCAGGCGGAGAACTTGAGCGCATAATCAAGGGCGCGCTCGCGGCCGGTCCAGTTGCTCAACAGACAAGATGATTCGCGAAAAGCTTATCGACAAAGGCATCGGCGATAACAAGCAGTTCCGTTGGCGTAGTCATGAAGTCTCTCGACTCGAAGGTCTGAGCGATGCCGTCTTTGGATTCGCGATCACCCTGTTGGTTGTGTCACTGGAAGTTCCCAGAACATTTGCCGAGTTAATGCAAGGTTCTTAGTCTGGTTTAATCAGTACAAATTCTTCCGCCGTTACGGTCTGCAGGACAACACCAGCGTCGTGCTTAACGGCGTGCTGCTCTTCGTCGTTCTGTTCTACGTCTATCCACTGAAATTTCTTTTCACCTTGCTGGTCAATATCTTCACCGGCGGCGGCGGGCAGGTGCGCATGCCGGACGGGACGACCGGACTAATGGTTGAGAATGGCGACCAGGTTTCAACCCTAATGATCATTTTTGGGGCCGGATACATCGCCGTCTTCGCGGCGGATACTTAGGATTGGACAACCTATCGAATCAAATCGCCGATATCATGCGCCAATAGAAGGAACATCCACCCGGATTTTCCGTCCTTCAGGAGTCCAACCTCCAATACGGAAGTCTCGTTACGAAAAAACCCTCTTCTGCGAACCGGCGGGTGAAAGCAACCCGAAATCCAAAACCTCATTGCAGCGGAGCGCATCAGGCCAGCGTGCTTCTCGACTAACTTTTATCCGGCAATGCTAGAATGGTGTTTGCCCGCGCCTGGTGAATTCGATCCTTATGATTCAATTGGAGTTTTGGCCCACGCTAGCATTCGTCGTGATGGTGCTCTCGTGGTTCGCATTCGTCGTTACTTTTCTGTTCCACAAAAAACCTCCATCGCCGCCGGATAGGAAACGTGATTCTTCATCGGTTATCGGCATCGTTTTGCAGGGCGCCGGCTACGGAATCGTTTGGACTATTCGTCGCTCGTGGTTCACACCGATGTTTCCCAACAAGTCTCTCGAGATTGTGCTGGCAGTGCTGACAATGTTCCTGGCGGTATGGTCAGTGTGGTTTTGTTCCGCCGCGATCCGCACGCTGGGAAAGCTTTGTTCCGCCGCGATCCGCACGCTGGGAAAGCAATGGAGCCTGGCCGCGCGCGTCGTCGAAGGACACAAGTTAGTGACAGAAGGGCCGTATAATATCGTGCGAAATCCGATTTATACGGGAATGTTCGGCATGCTGCTGGCGACCGGCTTGGCCGTCAGCCATTGGGTTGGACTCGTGATCGCGCTTGTAGTTTTTGCGATCGGAACGTTTATTCGGGTGCGCAGCGAAGAGAGATTGCTGCGCGAAATGTTCGGCCACGAGTTTGATGCCTACGCTCACGAAGTTCCGGCTGTTATTCCGTTTTTGATTTGAGATGACCCACCCGCTACCGCAGGGTGGTACTGACAGAGAGACCCACCCGCTACCGCAGGGTGGTACTGACACAGAGACCCACCCGCTACCGCAGGTGGTACTGACACAGAGACCCGCCCGCTACCGCGGGGTGGTACTGACACAGAGACCCACCCGCTACCGCAGGGTGGTACTGACAAAAGCGGGCAGGGACAAGCCCTACAATTTTGCAAAGAGCAAAGATACTCGCGACGATTGGTCCCGCTTCTCGTGACCTGCAGGTATTTGAAGCGATGTTGGCGGCCGGCATCGACGGCGTGCGCATCAACATGTCGCACGGTACGCAGGAAGAGAAAGCGGCGGACATCGAACGCGCGCGCGCCGCGGCGCAAAAAATGAACCGGCCGCTGGCGGTCCTGGTCGATCTCTCGGGACCAAAAATCCGCACCCGCACCTTAAAGAATCATGAGCCGGTCGAACTCAAAGCGGGACAAATCTTCACGATTACTACCCGCGCAATCGAAGGTGACAACACGCAAGTTGCGACCAACTATGACGGGATGCCGAAAGACGTCCATCCGGGCGCGCGCATCCTCCTGGACGACGGCGCGATTGAATTGCGCGTGGAAAGCACGACTGACACCGATGTAATGACGCGGGTAATAAACGGCGGAATGTTGGGCGAACGAAAAGGAATTAATCTGCCGGGCGTGAAGCTGCCGATTCCTTCGTTGACTGAAAAGGATCGAGATGATTTGAAATGGGCGGCGCAACAGCAGGTTGATTACTTTGCGCTTTCATTTGTGCGCAGCGGCAAAGATTGCAGTGACGCGAAAGAATTGATCAAGCAAGCGGGTAGTTCAGCGCCGCTGATTGCAAAGATCGAAAAAGCCGAGGCGATCGATCATCTCGATGAGATTATTGCGACCGCTGACGGTGTCATGGTGGCGCGCGGCGACCTCGGCGTCGAGACGAGCGTCGAACTCGTTCCCGTTTATCAAAAGACAATCATTGAGCAAGCCAACATTGCGGGTAAGCTGGTGATTACCGCGACCCAGATGCTGCAATCGATGGTTTCCAATCCGCGGCCGACTCGAGCCGAAGCCACCGACGTCGCGAATGCGGTGTGGGACGGATCGGACTGTTTGATGCTGTCAGGCGAAACCGCGACGGGAAACTATCCCGTAGCAGCGATCGCGACGATGGCGCGCATCATTGAAGCTGCCGAGACCCGCCGCGAAAATCGATCCATCATCAGCAAGTTAGTAGGTCGTCAAAGTGGCCGCGTCAGCCGCGCGCTGTGCGAGGCGGCCGCATTTGCCGCCGATGAGATGAACGCGCGCCTGATCGCCGTCTTCACTGAATCAGGATTGATGGCGCGGCGGCTGGCATCTTTGCGGCCGGACCAAAGAATCATCGCGCTGACTTCCTCGCGGGAAGCGATTAACGAACTGTCATTGATCTGGGGAGTTGAATCAGTGCTGACTACGCCATCCAGGAGTACAGAAGAACTGCTGAAGGTTGGCGAGCAAACATTACTCCACGCCGACCTCGTCGATTTGGGCGAGACGATTGTAATCATGGCCGGACGACTCTCAGGCTTGGGTTTGTCGAGTTCAGTGACGCTCTACAAGGTTGAGGGTGATATTCACGAGACGGTTTGAGCGGTTAGGTTAGCTATTATTTGTCGCCCTCGCT
>QHXH01000230.1 GCA_003222855.1 Acidobacteriota bacterium | reverse complement strand
AGCGTGTTTGCAGGAATTGTTACCCGGTCGCTACCGCTCCCGGTACTGATGACCTCATTCCTTAAAGTCGGTACTCTAGCGCCTCTCAGTCAAGGATGCGATCTTATTTGGGACGTGAGCACTGGCACTTGCAGGGCTGAGCTATGGGCTGTGGTTCGACACAAGATGGCTGCGTGGCCAACCGCATTGCCACCAGCATTGGATTGCGGTTAAATGCGACAAAGATGAGAAACACAATTCCCCTGACCGCGGCGATAATCTCGCTCAGTTTTGCATTTTCAAGTTGCACAAACAACGGCCAACCGACCGAAGCCATCACCAACCCGCCGCCGTCAATTAGTCCTTCGCCGCCGAACGGCAGTGCCAACAGGCAGGATCAGACAGCTGCAAACGAGCAGCCGGTCCTCTTGAAGGGTCCGAACGCAGTGCCAAAGGACACCCGCATCGTAGTCAACATTCCGGCTTTCCGCATGGATGTCTTTCGCGACGGCGCACTGATGAAGTCTTACAAGATCGGCATCGGCTATCAAAAGTTCCCTCTGCCCACCGGCTTCCGCAAAGCAGAGACGATCATTTTCAATCCAACCTGGACGCAGCCCAATGAATCCTGGGCTTCCGACCCGGGCCTGGTTGTGCCGGCGGGCGACAAAGGTAACCCACTCGGGCCAGTCAAAATTCCCATAGGCGGCGCAAATTTGATCCACGGCGGCAAGCCGCTGGCGAAGATTGGTACATTCGCGTCGCATGGTTGCGTTGGGTTGACGAACGATGAGGTCAAAGATTTTGTGAGGGTCCTGGCAGAAGCGTCGAACACGGAGCTGAAGGAAGATACGATGGCCGCGTTCTTAAGAAAGCGAACCAGAACGCAGGCCGTCAAATTGGATAGGCCGGTTCCCGTAGAGCTGCGTTACGAAACGATCGTGATCGAAGATGGCCGGCTGCATGTCTACCGCGACGTTTACAACAAGAACACGAACACTGAAGAAAACCTGCGCGCGGCGTTCGAAGCAAACGGCATCAGCTTTGACAGTCTTGGTGAGGGTGCGAAAACGCAAGCGCTGGACGCTGTGAATGCGATGTCATTGCATCCGAAGAAACCGCCCCTCCCGAAACCGGCGATGGTTGTTAATCAGAATTCAGCAGACAAAACCACGCTGGCCGCGGAACGAAAAGCTGAAGCTGAACGACAAAGAAAACTACGCAATCAAAAAGAGATCGTGATTGACATTGCGCCGCTCAGCGGCAAAGGTTATCCGCCGCCAAAAGATTTGCATACGGGCGCCGGAAGCGTCGCCAGTAATGCGGGCGGCCCTAAACCAAAGCCGCCTCGCAGGAATCCAACACCGGCGCCTCAATCAACTCCCGAGGCGGGCCAGACTCCCCGAAATACTGCCGGCCCGCAGTGATCGTTTCGAAGTATTCGGAGATGCGATCAAGAATTTCCGTCACGGAATGTGAATGATAGAGCGTGGTGCGAAACAGTGCGCCGCCCTGAAGTCCGCGCGTGAATTGTCCGGCGAGCTGTTTCATGCGCCCAATGGCGGCAAGCTGTGGCATGTCTTCGCGCAGCATGGCGAAGTATTCAAGTAGCAACGCGCGCTTGTCTTCGAGCGTTGGTTGAAACGGTTCGCGGCCGTGCATTGCGTCTTCGATCTGGCGAAAGATCCAGGGATTCGCCATCGCACCGCGCCCGATCAGAACTCCGTCACAGGCCGTTTCGCGGAAACGATCGAATGCTTCATCGATCGTGTTCACATCGCCGCTACCTGAAACCGGAACGCTCACAACTTCTTTTATCTGTTTGACCAGATCCCAATTTGCCAGACCGCGATAGCCCTGCTCTTTCGTGCGGCCATGCAGCGCAATGTGCTCAACGCCACAATCTTCGGCAAGTTTCGCCGTTTCCACCGCGTTAATTGTGCTGTCCGAATAGCCGGCGCGAATCTTAATCGTGAGCGGGATCGTAATCGCTCGCTTGATCTCTTTGAGGATAGTTTCCAGTCGCGGCAAATCACGCAACAGACCCGATCCGCCGCCGTGCTTCACCACCTTCGGCGCGGGGCAGCCGCAATTCACATCAAGAATGTCAGCGCCAACTTCTTCGGCCATTTCGGCGGCCAAGCGCATCCGTTCAGGTTGCCCACCAAAAATCTGCACCGCGAACGGCCGCTCGTTTTCATAAAAACGCATCTGTCTTTTCGATTTGGGATTGTTGCGGGTGAGTCCTTCGACCGAGATAAATTCCGATACCGTCAAGCCAATTCCGCCGCGCGCTTTCAGCAAACGGCGAAATGAAATATCCGTCACGCCAGCCATCGGTGATAGAACCAATGGCGGACTGATTTCGATGCCACGAATCTTGAAGGGCCTGATCTGATTCATAAGAAAAAAGCCACACGAGATTCTACCTCATGTGGCTTTGGATGTCCGACAAGCTTCAGCTTGTCGAGTCTTAGGTCAACGACAAGCTGAAGCTTGTCGGACCCAGACACTACCAATTCACGACCAGCTTCTCCGCCTGTTCCCACGCCGGGGCATCCAGACGCAGCGACGCGCGTTGCAACCGCTCAGGCTCGGCAAGCAGTCGTCCGGCGCCGAGCGCTACGGTCGTCAAAGGATCTTCCGGGATCGTCACCCGCAGAGTCAGATCAGTTTGCATGCGATCGGACATGCCGTGCACCAGAGCGCCGCCGCCGGTCAGAATCAATCCTGAGTAGTAAATATCAGCGGTCACTTCGGGCGAAGCATCTTCGATTACGCGTCGAACTGCTGAAATTATTTCAGCCACCACCGGCTGGAGCGCGTTGCGAACTTCGCGGGCGCTAATCGCGATCGGTAAAGCTGCGCCGTTGGCAAGTTGCTTTCCGACAATCTCCATTTCGTCATTGAGGCCAGCGTCCCATTGATCCGCAGAAGCCGAGCCAAGCTCTCGCTTGACGCGCTCGATTGTGCGTTCACCGAATTGCACTGCGTAACGCAGCCGCAGGTAATCGCGAATTGCGTTGTCCATCGCATTGCCGGCCGCCGGCACGCTGACGGAATTGACCACGCCGCCGGACGCGAGTATCGCGATGTTCGTCGTGCCGCCCCCGATGTCGACAATCAGATGCGCCTGCTCGTTATCAAAATCCAAGCCCGCGCCCAGCGCGGCCGCCAATCCTTCGTCGATTAGATCGACACGGCCTGCCTTCGCATCACGCGCCGCATCCTTGACAGATCGTCTTTCCAACGGCGTCGATGATCCCGGCACGCCGATCACCAGGTGACTTCGCTTCGGATGATCGTGATGCTGTACGCGACTGATCAACGAGCGAAGAAACTGCTGCGAGATCTCAAAGTCGTTGATTGCGCCCCGCCGAATCGGCCGATGCACCTCAGTATCATTCGGTTCTCGGCCCAGCAATTTCAGCGCGGGCGCGCCCACCGACAAAATTTCGCGACTGTATTTATGAATCGCCAGAATAGAAGGTTCGTTCAAAACGATCCCTTGAGTAGGCGTGTAAATAATCGTGTTAACGGTACCAAGATCTATGGCCAGGTCATCAGCGAAAAAGCTACTGAGAATATTCATGCTTATTTACCCCAATTAAATAAATTACCAATAAAGTTAAGAGTTCAAGCTTTAGCTTGTATCCGTCCATTTGACAGCCTCAGAACTCTGAACGCCCCCTGTCGAATCAAGACGGCTACAGCAACCAATATGCCAGCAGGTGGCCGTGCCGATCCCTGAACGAACTCGCGATAATCACTCCATTTTACCGCCTGCTGATCAGATGGGTAATTTGATTTGCGGGTGACGGGCCGCTCGATAATCGAACACAAGCGGGGAAGGTTTACTCTGATGGGACCCGATTAGCGTTCTATGCCAACCGGCAGAGGTCAAAGGTCCGGTTTCAGTTCTCGTTCGGCTATGACCTCGATCAATGAGTTTGCTTCACGGCGCGAGACGTTGCGAACTGCGGGCACGTTCAATGCGCGGACTGTCATTTCGCGGTCGCGCCGGCGAATCACAATCTCATCCGCAGGCCTCACGGCGTGCGAAGGTTTTGCCGCGCGGCCATTGAGCAAAACAAGACCTGCGTCGCAAAGCTGTTGGGCAACGGAGCGGCGCGGGCACAGGCGAGTTAGTTTTAAAAAGAGATCTAGGCGCACCCCAGGAATCCTTCGGTGCGATCTTAAGGCTTCGGGAATATTCCCAATATCTTCCCTTTCCCTTTGTCTTTCTTTGGCTCTCTCTTGGTGGCCGCGGCCGGCGGCACAATCTTCAAAAGGGGCTCGACCGAAGGGCGATAGGCATCTGCAATTTTTACGTAGGCATCGTTGCGCAGGCCCTGCAAATAATCTTCACGCTCCTTGCCGACGCGCTCTTCAGTCATCGCGCCCCGCACCTGGTTTTCATTGAAGACCGCAGCGTTGGTTCCGGCGTTGCGCGCTTCAACGCGAAAAACTTCGTAACCTTCGTCGGTTTTCAACGGATCGGTCACGCCGCCGACCTTCACGCCCTTGATCGCAGCGGCCAAATCTGGGCGGAGGTCCGTCATTGGGAACAGCCCGAGTTTGCAGGGCTTTTGTCCGTTGGTTGCGGGCCTCTCTGTGTACGCTGCCGCCAGCGTACAAAAATCAGCGCCGCCGCGGAGCTGCGTCACCAGTTGAGTTGCGCGTGCTTTCACGTCTGCTTCCGGCTTGCCGGCGAGACTCAGAAATATCTCAGACAGATCAACTGTTTCAGGCTTGATAAACTTATCTTTGTGAGCGTCGAAATACTTGTGAAGTTCGTCGCTGTTAAAGCCATAGAAAAGTTTTGAGTCAACCTCTGATTCGAGCACGGCCTGCTTCATGATCTCGACTCGCATTGTGCTGCGCGTTGAGACCGGATCGATACCCGCATCTTTCATCGCTTGATCGAGTTTTTCAATCGAAGTAATTCCGTTCTCTTTGGCAACCTGCAGCATGCGCTTGTTGACTTCATCTTCCACGCGTTGCGTGAATTCGAGTTCTTTGCCTTTCTGCAACAACAGCTGCTCATTAATTAGCACAGCGATCAACTCGGGTTTCTTTTTCTCGACCTCGGCCTGGGCCTGGGGCGCGGTCATCCCGTTTTGTTTCAGCGTCTCGACGCGCTCTTTCATCTCGCGCTTCAACTGCGAGAGCGTCACGATGCCATCGTTGACCTGGGCAATTACTTCGTCAACGACGACGGGCTCGCCTTCCTGGGCCAAGGCAAGCGAGGGCAAAATGAGGGTGGCTGCCAGGATGAACAATGCAGCAATAATTGATTTTAGCTTCACAGGTGTGTAACTCCTTTTTCATCGCTCCAGAAGAGCGAAATGTTTCTAGCGGCCAATTGGGTAGTGACGTTTGAGGCTCCTTTAGGAGCGTAATGTTTCGCTCCTAAAGGAGCTCATGAGCAAAAGAAGGTACGCAGGTACTATAAACATTTCGCACCTACAGTGCGTTTTCTCGATTGAGAGATTCTAACCGTCGGCCCTGATTTGCAGCAACAGGCGCCGAGCCACCGCCAGTATTTGATCTTTTTCTTCGTCGTTCAACTCGAGCCGTAAAACACCGCTGGGCGCAAAGTTGGCGCCTTCGCGAACGCGAATCAATTCCATAAGTTTTTCCGGTGCTACCCGCGCTTTTTCGGCCAATTTAATGGCGATTCCTTCACGCGTGCGGTCGATAGACACGACGCCGACCAACTCAGCCGCTTGCCGCAGCCGCGCGTAATCGAACAGGTCTTCGACGGCTCCCGGAATTCGTCCATAACGATCTTCAGTTTCGGCTCGAATCGCCACCAGCGCGTCTTCATCGCGTGCCGAGGAGACTCGCTTGTAGGTCCGCAGCCGCTGGCCCATGTCTGAGACGTAACCCTCGGGAATGCCTACATCGACGCCGAGATTGATCGATACCGTCGGCTCGTCTTCAACCTGCTCGCCACGAAGTTCGGCTACCGTGCGCTCGAGCATCTGCGTATAAAGATCAAAACCGAGCGCGTCCATGTGACCAGATTGCTCGCCGCCCAGCAGATTACCAGCGCCTCTGAGTTCCAAATCCAGCGCCGCTATGCGAAAGCCTGCGCCCAAATCTGAAAATTCGCGAATTGCAGAAAGCCGCCGCCGTGCGATTGGCGTCAGCTCTTGTTCCGCCGGAATCAGCAAATAGGCATAAGCTCTGCGATTCGAGCGGCCCACGCGGCCACGCAATTGATAAAGTTGAGAAAGACCGTAATTATCGGCGCGATTTATGATGATAGTGTTCGCGCGCGGGATGTCTATCCCGTTCTCGATAATCGTGGTCGCGACCAGCACATCGTACTTATAGGCAATAAAATCGAGCATGATCGCTTCCATCTCTTTTTCATTCATCTGCCCGTGAGCGACGGCGATGCGGCACGCCGGCACGAGACGTTTGACCAGCGCCGCGATCGTCTCGATCGATTCAACGCGATTATGAATGAAGAAGATCTGACCGCCGCGCGCCAGCTCGAGATCGATGGCCGACTTGATCACGGCGTCCGATGACTGCACGACCTGCGTCTGGATTGCGAGTCGATCGCTGGGAGGAGTTTCGATCAAAGACATGTCGCGCAGCCCGCTCAGCGACATGTTCAGCGTGCGCGGAATCGGCGTGGCTGAGAGCGTCAACACATCGACGCGTTTCTTCAGTTGCTTCAGACGTTCCTTATGCGCGACCCCGAAACGCTGCTCTTCATCGACCACGACGAGTCCCAGATCTTTGAAGCTGACGTCCTTTGAAAGCATGCGATGCGTTCCGATCACGACGTCCACTTCGCCCGCCTCGACGCGCTTCACGACATCTTTTTGTTCCCTGGTTGAACGGAAGCGAGATAACAGTTCCACCTTCACTGGGAACGGCGCGAAGCGCTGGCGAAACGTATCGAAGTGTTGATAAGCAAGGACCGTCGTCGGCGTCAGCACCGCTGCCTGCTTTCCATCCATCACGGTTTTGAAAGCCGCGCGCATGGCAACTTCCGTTTTGCCGTATCCGACGTCGCCGCACAGCAAACGATCCATCGGTGTCGGCGTCTGCATGTCGGTCTTCACGTCTTCGATCGCAGTTTCCTGATCCGCGGTCAATGTATATTCGAAGCCCTGTTCGAATTCATGCTGCCACGGAGTGTCCTGGGGAAAGGCGTGCCCATGGACCAGTTTGCGTTCCGCATAGAGCCGCAAAAGCTCGTCGGCCATGTCGCGCATAGCGCGCTTGGCTTTGGCTTTGGTTTTGTGCCAGCCCAGGCCGCCCAGCTTATCGAGTGCCGGTTGATTTCCTTCAGCGCTCGAATAACGTTGGACCAGATCGAGCCGCTCAACGGGAACGTAAAGCTTCGCTTCGTCCGCATAATAAAGCAGCATGAATTCCGAGCGCGGTTTGGCGATTTCGCGCGCCGCCGCCTCAGCCGGGCCAAGATCGAGCGTAACAAGTCCCCCGAATCGCGCGATGCCGTGATCGATGTGAACGACATAGTCGCCAACTTTCAGATCCCGAAAGTCAGAAAGAAAAGCCGCCGCGCGGGCGCGCCGCTTCTTCTCGCGCTTGATTGCGGTCGCGCGTCGCTCGAGCGCGGGCTCGGCGGCTTCATCAAACAGATCGCCTTCGATGTGTACGATCAAACGCGCCCCGGGCAATTCAAATCCGCCGGATAGTTTTCCGGACGTGACGATCGCGTCGGCAGAGGCAAATTCTGAGGTGTCGTCGAAGGAAGTTAACCGCGCATTCACTTCGTAATCGCGCAGGATTTCCGTGACCCGCTCGGCCACTCCGCGGCTCGGCATGACGAAGAGGCTCGTCGTTCCGGAGTTGCGCCGCTCAATTACATCGCGCGCCAGATCAGGCAGACGCCCGTGATAGCGCATCACGGACTGCGCCTGCCAGACAATCTCACCGTCGTTTAGAGGCGGGCGTTGCCCGCCACCATCCTGATGCGGGAATAAAAAGAGCGGCTTTCGCTTCGCTCGCTCTTTACCTACCGAAATCTTTGGCTGCTCGGCATCGAGCGCGATCTCCTGATCAATTTTTGCGGCGGTACGACCAAGCGCGCGAACCTCAACACGCTGCACCCGATCGATTTCGCTGCGCAACTCATCGGCGCTGAGATAAAGCTCGTCAGGTCTCAATCCCAGATCATCAGCCGCGTCGTTTTCCGCGTACCGTTCTTCGAGAGTGTGAAAAGCGTCGACCAGAAAATTTTCGACGGCCACCGGTTCGTCAATCATTAATACTGCATCCTGCAAGTAATCGAAGATGCTGGCGTTGCGGTCGCGCACGATCGAAATCAGCCACTCCCAGCCGGGGAAGTCTTCACCTTCATCAGCAAAGTCGGTGCGGTCGCGCAACGAGCGCGCGAATCGCGGATCCTGCCAACGCGCGCGCGCTTGTGCCGCCCATTCGCGAAAGTCTGCTGCCCGGACGATCAGTTCGCGCATCGGGGCGATTTCAACTTGCGGCAACTGCGTCGTTGAAAGTTGCGTCTCGGGATCAAACTCGCGAATCGAATCGACCGTGTCGCCGAAAAATTCGATGCGCACTGGCGCGTCATGTCCTGGCGGCCAGACGTCCAGGATGCCGCCGCGCATCGAGAATTCGCCGATGGCGCCGATGGGGTCTTCGCGTACGTAACCGCTCGCGATTAGTTTGTCGGCCAGTTCTTCCGGCGACGCGTCTTCGCCGCGATGAAGCACGGCGCCGGCTTTCAAAATGTCGGACGGTGTAACCGTACGGCGTGCGAGCGCGCGTGAAGTGAGCAGAAGAAAATCGGTGGCACGCGCATCTTGCGCGTGAATCACGGGCGGGACGCCCGTGCCACTTACTTTGCGTCGAGCCAGCCGCCATAACGCCAATGCGCGCCGTTCCAGCGTTTCCGCATGCGGCGATCCGCCCGCGTAGGGATCGCTATCGGAAGCAGGCAGCAGCGTAACGGCGTCGCCGCATTGATTGACCCCGCGAAGCGCGCAGTACCAAAAGCCGATGTCGCGCTCCCAGTTTTCCAGGTCTCTTTGCGCAGGCACGACGAGAGCAAAATGCTTCGCGGTCTGATGTTGCAGCGCGGCGAGTGCGAGCGCGCGTGCCGGCCCCGCGACTAATCCGCTGATCGAAATAACCCGCGCGCCACGATTCGTCTGCTCGAGCACCCGACGAAATTCGTCGCTGGCGATCACCGATTGCAGAGCGGATTGGAGGGCTGAAGTTGTTTCCGTCGTTGTGCTCATACAGGTGGATCGAGGCAGTAGCCCGACCGTAAGGGAGGGCGTGCAAATGATAAGACGCCCTCCCTTACGGTCGGGCTACTGCCCCGTCTTCTTCATTCGCTCGATTATTTCGCTCGTCGAAGCGCCCTCAACAAACGGCAGACTCACAACGCGTCCGCCCGCGGCTTCAACTTCTTCGCGTCCGTGAATTTGATCGAGCGTGTAATCGCCGCCTTTTGCCAAAACATCAGGCAGCAACCGGGCAATCAATGATCGCGGCGAGACCTCATCAAACGTCGTCACGTAATCGACGGCCCGCAATGCGGCGAGAACCTCTGCGCGTTCGTTCTCTTTCATAAAGGGCCGATCCAACCCCTTCAATTCACGTACCGATCGATCGCTGTTGATGGCGACGACCAGGGCATCGCCCAGAGCGCGCGCCTGTTTCAGATAACGCACGTGGCCCACATGCAAAATATCAAAGACGCCATTGGTAAAGACGAGCGTCTTACCTGCGCCGTGCAGGCGCTCCCGCTCGTTCAAGAGATCTTCGTGCGACAGAATCGTTCCGGACATGAGAAGCCTAATCTAACGTTTTCGCTCTCCTGATCCAGTATTCCGGCCGCCGTTGCGAAAGCGCAATGGCTACAACCCACAAGGTCGCTTCGCGAATAACGTAGGGAATATAATACGGAAAGACGCGGAGGTTCATCCGCCGATATATGCCACGCCTTAGGGCGCAAACTTCGGGATTGGTTGAAAGCCAGTGAATGGCTCTTTCAATCTCAACTTCGAACCATTGGCCGAGCCCGGGTTCCTGACTATCGTAGTACTGAACTGCATCAGAGAATTCGCGATTGCTCTGGTCGAGAAAAACAATCTTCATTTCGCGCGGCGTTTTCGCGCAGCGTGGATGACTTCCTCAAAAGGTACACCTATCGCTGTGCCGTTATCGATGGCTTCAATTCTGGCGAGAATTTCCTCGTCCCAAGCTGCTTCGACTTCTGACGCATCACTGAGCTGGTCGCTCAATAGACGATTCGCCAGCGCCAATTTGTCTTGAGGAGAAAGTTGCAACGCTTTTTCTGTAATTTCTTCGAGCGCAGCGGACATGCATCGATGTTACCAGAAGAGCGAAATCAAACCAATCCGGTGTTTGGTCTATTCACTGTTTACCATTTACTATTCACGGACTCATGACTGTGCCCTTCATTGAAGAAAACGATCAGACTCAAGCGCGGCGCGAGCATCTGGAGGCGCTGCGCACGCTCGTCGGCAACGTCTATCCCAACAAATTCGAGCGCAGTAACGTCAGCGATACGCCCGCGGGGGAGGATACGATCACATCGGTGGTCGCTAGTTTCAGAAGGCTAGAGCCTAAGCTTCCCGAGGGCCAGAAACCTTCACCCGATGAGCTCGAATTGGCTAATGCCGAGCTGAATCAGATTCGTGTGCGGGTCGCGGGTCGGATCAGCGCCCCGCCGCGCGTGATGGGCAAAGCTGCGTTCGTGCATCTGTCGGACGGCGTCTCGCGCCTGCAGATTTATGTGCGCCGGCAGGACGTCGTAGGCGTGAGCAATGATGCAACCAGTTCGACAAAATTAAGTTTGTCGGACACCGTCGATGGTTGGCAACTCTTCGGTTTGCTTGATCACGGCGACTTCATCGGGGTCGAAGGCTACTTGTTCGTGACCAAAACCGGCGAGCTTTCAGTGCATGTCGAGAAGCTCCAATTTCTCGCTAAGGCTTTACTGCCAATGCCCGACAAGATGCATGGCATCAACGATCCGGAAATCCGCCAGCGGCAGCGTTACGCAGATTTGATTGCGGGCAGTTTGAAACTCGAGCGCGACGAAAATGATTTGACGCCGCGTGAAGTTTTCCAGCTGCGCTCAAAAGTGATTCGTGAGATTCGCCGCTTTCTGGATGAACGCGGCTACATCGAAGTCGAGACGCCAATGTTGACGCCCCTGGCTACGGGTGCGGCCGCTCGTCCGTTCAAGACGCATCACAACACGCTCGATATCGATCTGTATGCGCGGATCGCGCCTGAACTTTATCTGAAGCGGCTGGTGGTCGGCGGCTTTGAAAAGGTTTATGAGTTGAATCGAAATTTTCGCAACGAAGGAATCTCAACCAAGCACAATCCTGAATTCACCATGCTGGAGTTTTACTGGGCCTACGCCGACGTGAATCAGATGATGGATTTGTGCGAAGAGCTTTTGCGATCGGTAGTCCAGGTCGCGACCGGTGGATCGACGGTCCGTTATGGCGAAAATGAGATCGATTTTTCAAAAGCATTCCAGCGGATAACGATGAAGGATGCAATTATCAAGTTTTGGAATTACGAATTGCAGCAAACTGTAGGAATACAAGTGGATCCGCGCCGACTTGAGGATGTTAGTGAAGTGAAATTCCTTGCAGACTGGCTGG
>QHXH01000441.1 GCA_003222855.1 Acidobacteriota bacterium | reverse complement strand
AGCTGGAAGAGTTTTTGGAGCAGGCGATTGCCGGCACCGGCCGCGTCGTTTTCATCACCGGCGAGCCGGGTATCGGCAAGACTTCTCTCTCGGACGAGTTCCTGCGGCGCGCGCGCTCACGTTATCCGGGGGTGCTCGTTTCCCGGGGACGCTGCGTCGAGCAATACGGCACCGGCGAGGCTTATTTGCCGTTTCTCGACGCGGCAGGCGCACTGCTCGATGGACCAGGGCGCGAGCGTCTTGCATCGATCATGCGCACACATGCACCCACCTGGTGTACGCAGTTGCCGGCCGCTTTCGCCTCTACCGGAGCGCTCGAGCGTTTGCAGCAGGAGACGATTGGCGCCACCAAAGAGCGCATGATGCGTGAGATGGGTGATGCTTTGAGCACCTTTGCGACAATCACCCCTGTGGTGTTGCTGTTGGAGGACCTGCACTGGGCCGATCCGTCGAGCGTCGATCTGCTGCGGCATCTTTGCCAGCGAATTACAAATCAGCGCTTGCTGATCGCCGGGACCTTTCGTCCCGAAGACATTGAACGCACCAATCATCCGCTGAAGAGCTACAAGGCCGAGATGCAAAGCCACCGGCTCTGCGAAGAAGTCGCGCTGAGTTCTCTGGCGCGCGATCACATTGCTGAATATCTGAACGCCACCTTCACACCGAATGACTTTCCGCCGGACTTAGCGTCGCTGATTCATGACAAGACCGAGGGGCATCCGTTGTTTGCCATTAACCTTCTCCAGTACCTCAGCGAGCACGGCGACATCGGCAGGACCAACGCACATTGGTCTTTGATCCGGCCGCTGGCGGAATTGGATTTGGAAGCGCCGGAGAGCGTGCGCAGCATGATTAGCAAGAAGATTGATACGCTTGAGGCAGAGGAGCGCCGCACCCTGCAATACGCCAGTGTCGAAGGCACGGAGTTTCTATCGACCGTCGTTGCCAGTCTGTTGGGCGTTGATGAAGTCGATCTGGAAGAACGTCTGGCCCACCTGCAGAAGACTCATCGCCTGATCGAAGTGCGTGGCGAAGAGGAGTTACCGGACGGAAGTTTGGCGACGCGCTATCGCTTCTCGCATGCGCTTTACCAGAATTTTCTCTATGGCGACCTGGTCGCAAAGCGCCGCATGATGCTTCATCGCCAGGCCGGTGAACAACTGCTGAAGCTTTATCACAAGCGCGCGCCGCATCTGGCTGCCCAACTGGCTTTGCATTTCGAGCGTGGCCGGGACTTCGGGCGCGCGATCGAATATCTAATTCACGCCGGCGACAACGCCACCAGGCTCTACGCGAATGCCGAGGCGGCCGAGCACTATACGCGAGCGTTGGGCCTGGTCGATAAGCTTCCGGAAGCAGCGCGAACGGACGCGCTGGTTACGCTTTATCAAAAGCGCGGTGCGGTGAACATGGCCCTGAGCCGCTTCTCGGAATCTGTCGACGATTACACGAGCATGCTCAAGTATCAGGAGCCCCTGGGCTCGCCGGAAAAACAGGCAGCGGCGCTTAATGCTCTCGCGCTCACACTTTTCTTTGCGCATCGTCTGGAAGAATTGGAAGCGCGGGCAAATGAAGCCGTCGCCGCCGCCAAACGCGCGGGTAGTGAAGAGCTGCGCCTGCAGACAACGGCGCTGATGTCGCTCAAGCATTTGTGTTATGGGGAACTTGATGAAGCCAGGCCCATGCTCGACGAGTTGATCGAAACTTCGCGCGCGCTAAATCAGAAAGGGGTGCTGGCTGCGGGACTGATTTGGCGGGGCTGCCTCTATTTCTTTCAGACGGAATATGAACGCGCGCTGGAAGTTGAAATCGAAGGACGGCAACTCGCTTCCGAATTACGAGATGGTTTTTTGCTCTTGACCTCAATGTTTTTTCTGGGACTGTCAAAGGCGAATCTTGGACGAATGTCGGAAGCTTTAACGATTCTGGATGAGGCCATCCGGATGGCCCGGCGCAACGGTGATCTGTTCTGGCACCCGCGCATTCCGAATTGCATCGGATGGATTCATCGCGAGCTTCAGGATTTCGAAGGCGCTTTCAAATTTGATCAGGAAGGATTAGAGGTCGGCCACCAGCACCATGTGTTGGAAGCGGAAGCGAATTCGCTGATCAATCTGGGAATCGATTACACCCACGCCGGAAACAGTAACGAGACGATCGCAGCTTTTCACAAAGTACGCGACATCTTTGAGCGCGACGCCTGGTTCCGCTGGCGCTACAACATTCGATTGCACGCGGCCATGGCTGAACACGCACTGCGGCAGGGTGATACCGTGAAAGCGCGCGAGATTACTGAGCGTTTACTCGCCACCGCCGCCGAATACGGAGTTCACAAGTACATCGCTGTCGCTCACAAGCTGATGGCCCAAATTGCGATCGCTGAAGGCGATATGACGAGCGCCGAGGCTGAATTCGGTGCGGCGCTCGCTGAGTTCAAGGAATATCCGGTGCCGGTGGTCGAGTGGAGAATCTATGCGGACCTGGGACGCTTGCGATCTACTCAGGGAGATTCAGCCGGAAGTCGTGACGCATTTGCGCAAGCCGCTGTGATCGTAAACAACATCGCGGCGAATGTTAGCGAAGCAACGTTGAGAGAAAACTTTCTTGCTTCTGAAGCAGTGCAGGAAGTTATGAGGGGTGCGGAGAGCTGATGAGCATCTCAGGAAAAGGCTTGACGGTAAGATGAACAGACTGCGCATCATTCGTTCACTAGTCTTGGCGTTATCTGTGACTTCCTGGCCGGCGTCAGCGCAGAATTCCGCTTCCGGAAAGTTCAACGATGCCATTA
>QHXH01000440.1 GCA_003222855.1 Acidobacteriota bacterium | reverse complement strand
CGCGCTTCGATGCTGACTGCGCTTGGTAATGCCGTGCCCACTCATTTACTCGATCCGAACCTTTTCGACTTCACCAGGCTATCATCCGGAATCGGCGATGTCGCTGCTGAGCTTGATCTCGCCCTGGGCCATACCGACAGCGAGCCGGCGCTGGTCGCGATCGCTTAGAGACTTTTCACCACTAAGACACAAAGGCCCAAAGCCAACTATTTATTCCTGGGATATCCACGAAGCCACCCGAAGCGGCTTTGTTCGGGCGATTTGGTATGGTTTCGTGGATCGTTCCTGGGGTAATCTGCAGGAACATACGAACCGAAACCAGGCCACCACCGTTATTGGGATTCCGTTTCGTGTCTTAGTGTCTTTGTGGTAAAACCGCCCACATGCCTGCGATGAAGAACCGCGAGCTTGATCTCAGTGAATTTCCCGCCGGCACGGTGACGGAATTCACGACGCTGGTTTGCCTCGCGTGCATCTTCGACATCTTCACCAAACAACTGAATCTCGCGCCGCGCACAGCTTTCTCAGAAATCAAACGTCACACGCCGGCAATTGAAGAATTGACGACTCGCGGTGCGAAGCGGCCTTACTTCGATAGCGACGAAAAGCACCCGCACTGTCCGTATTGTGGCTCTGCAAAGCGTTGGCTCGCGCGTTTCGACACCTATTGCATTGAAGGCGGAAAAACGACTGATGCGCCGCGCCGCGCGCTGCTGAAAAAAATGCCACAGTCTGGCGATCAATTTCTCGTGCTCGAGAAGAAATCCGATTCACGCGCGGTGTTCTTTGAATGGCTGGACACTCTGCGGCTGCAGCTTGATTTGAGTAATGAGCATTGGCTGCTAGAGGCGACGCGAAATTATCTTGAGCGCCGGGAGCCGAAGACAAATTGGGAAGAAGTGTTCGGCGCGATGCGCGCGGTGCGGCGATCGAATCGATTGGCGGAAGGATGGGAGCGCGACGGCGGGCGCCTGTTCCTGGCCCCGAGAATTTATAGCGAAGCGTTGCTGATCCAGTATCTCGTCAGTCGCTCGCAGGCGCATGGCGGCATGACGCTCGAAGGGCGCCTGACGCTGATGGATTTAATCCGCCGTCTGCGTTACAGCGGGTATCTCGATCAGGTCGGAATAACCGAACATGAGCCTGGTGAAGTGTTCGAGAAGTTAATCGATCGTCTGGCGTCGACTAGTGATTGGTCGCGTGACACTAGCGACCGGGTAATTGGTTCGAAGAAGACGACAAAGAAGGCATCCAGGAAATCGTCAAAGAGCCGCAAATCCAAAACTGCGGGGCCCGCCGCACCCGACGAAATCATCGCCGAGAGAGTCAAGCTTCACTACATCATCGACCGCCGTGATTTTTTGGAGAAAGCAAAGAGCGTTTACGCCAGCTACGCCGCGTGATTAGCGAATCACTTTAAATGCGCCAGTATGTCGCGCGCTACCGCGATCGCGTCATCCTTGTGATCTTTTCCATCGTGGCCGGCCACTTCGACGTGCAACAGCCCAGGCGGATCCTTACCGAGAATCACGGTGAGATATGTATCGCCTCGATCTTTAGGATCAAGTCGCTCAAGGTAGCCGCCCATGGCAAGACCGGGAACGAATTCCGCCCCGTTCACAGGATCAGTTGGCGTGATAACTCCGGTCTCTAAAGTGATCTCAAGCACCGATGTGCCGTTACTCACCGAACATCGTTTGAGAATCTGGTCACGGATCGGAGCGTCCGCGTTTGGGACTGTCTTTTTCACCAAATCGGCAGGCATCAGCGTGCATGCGTCAGTAATCTTCGCGGCATTGGCCGCGTACGAAGATCCGCTGCCTGTTCCATTAGTCGATGATGGCTCGCTCGCTGATCGATTTGCGGTGCGCAAGCAACCAGACAAAATCAGAAGGGCTGGCAGCACAAATATCAATCGGAGGTTCATCGTTTCGATTCTCCTTTCGCATTGACCTCACTCAACGTGCAGGAATTTTCTGCGACTCAATAAGTGGGATTGATGGTGCCCAAACCCAGAATTCCTTTTTCGCCATTCGCGCAAACGTCTCCCTTGCCGTTCCACCGCTCGGATTTGCGGTCACAGCAAAGAGCCGCTGACCTTTGTTGTCAACGACGATAAAGGGAGCGGTCACGTTCAGGGGCCCCATTTTTTCGCCCTGGAAATTTGGCGACGCGCCGGAGGCGAGCGGGATTGCGACGCTTGTGATCGCAGTCGCAGCGCACACAAGCATCGCGATGCCTACGCGCCTTCGAACTGTTCGACGCTCCTTCGTTTGCGAGATGGCCGCTAGCGCCGCCTCAAGATGTTCCACTTGTCTTTGCAGCTTTAACATTTCACTTTCCGTGACAATGCCTCTCGTGCGTTTTTTGGTTGATGACAATTCGGCTACATCACCGGCGGCTCGACTTTAATGTTCCCGCCGTACTCGTAAACGATGTGGGATTTGCCGCCGAAGCTGTTTGTAACTTTGAAATCCGAATCGCTTTGGTGAGGCAGCCCATCCGCCGCTCCAATCCAAATCCTGGCAGTGCCCGTCCAATTTTGGCCGCCCATCGAACCATCAATTGTGCAGCTGTAAAGATAACAGTCGATACCGTTAACAGTTTCCGGCCCGACGTACTTTATATTTTTGAGCATCTCGCCAATTTTCTTCGCGAACTCTGCGCCGCCATTTGAGGCCACATCGAGCGAGCCCTCGGTCCACTTGCCGCCTGAATTCCAGTAATGCTTATCACCGATCGTGATCGCTTCGACGTCGACGCCGATCTTTCTGGTCGATTTAATGTGCACTCGATCGGCGGCGGCGAATTCGACCACACGGGTGCCGTCGGGCATAGCCGTCTGGCTGTTGCTCGATGCTGACACGGTTTCCGTTAGTCGGTAGGGATACGCCGTGTTCAATTTAGCGATAGCTTCGCGTACGTCCTTGCTGGCGTCGCTCGATGGACTAAACGCGGTCGCCGATTTAGAAGTGTCGTTGCCGGAGCTGTTGGACGAAGACTCTGCGCCACCCTTCAGCCGCGACATGCTACA
>QHXH01000229.1 GCA_003222855.1 Acidobacteriota bacterium | reverse complement strand
TCGTCGCTACTATGCCTTCGTAGTCGCCATATTGATTGCCGTTACGCGCGCTATTGTCGGTCGTATTATCGTCAGAATAGTTGACGTTGTTACGGAAGTTCCCCCCGTTGTCCTCGACTGAGATATTTGCCTCGAAGGATGTGCCACCATTGATAGAGCGCGCGGTGTACATCTGCGTCTGACGGTTATTGACAGTAAAGTTTCGCGTGTCGATCCACGACATGTTCACTGTACCGTCGGATTGGTCAACGCTCATCCAGGGAAAGAATTGCGTGCTCGTGCTTCCATCGTCGTTTACGAGCACCTGCGAAGACCACGTGGCTCCTCCGTTGGCGGAGTTGATTAAATATACGTTCAGGTTGTTGCCGCTGCCCGTCGAAGGCGGGAAGTCGTTGTATGCGATATAGACTTTGCCGAAGTTCGCCGAAGCGGAGTTGCGGTCAACGTCAATAATGGGAAACGCATTTATGCCACGCGAATCCTGCGCGGCCGGCTTGTTGTTCGATCCGAACGAGGCGAGGTTGTGCTGAACGATCGGGTTCGTGGCGGGCGCCGTCCACGTCACGCCACCATCGGTCGACTTCTTGACGTAGAGTGAGTCGCCCTTTCCGACCCCGCCCGTTTGACTGTAGTGGTTCCACGCGGTCCATACCGTGCCATCCGCGGCGATACTCACGTTTCCGCCGATCTCAGTGCCGGAGCCCATGACGACCGTTGTCCACGTTGTCCCATTGTCTGAATACGCCACACGCTCGACGTTGCCTTCGTCCCAGATGACGTAGATGCGCCCTGGATGCGAATGAGCTTGGCCCGACGTGGTATCGATTGCGACCATCTCCTTGTCGTCAAGAGAAGTGTTGACCGTTATCCTGTTGACGATCACACCAAGGTTCGACCAGGTCGTCCCGCTGTCAGTGGATTTAGAGATTACGATCGACGCTCCGCTGGACGTTCCAGCGCTGTTCTGGCTAATAAGCATGTAAACGGCATAAGCATTGCCCGCCGCGTCCCATGCCATCGCCGGGTCGCTGCCGAACCACGCCGCAGCGCCAGTGACGCCGCCAGTGACGGTGGGGTTCCACGGAGCACACTTGTAGGTCCAGGTCTGACCGCCGTCGGTCGAGCCGTACAACGCTTGCGTGCCGAACGTGCTGCCCGAACCGCCAGTGGGCGATAGGCACGGGGCACCCGGATCCCGGTAAAATGAGTTCGCGCCCGCGACCAAATGCATCGGGTTGTTCGGATCAACGGCGATGTTAACTTCGCCTTGATAAGCCTGGACACCACCCGCCATGTCGATATCAGTGCCGGCCGAGGGCGCCAGCGGAGCCAAGGGTTCTGGCGCTTGACTTGCAGGCTCCGCCATTAGTCCGTGGAGCACGCGCCATGCTTCGCTCTGACACTGAAGCGGCATCGGGAACTCGATCATATTTGGATGCTCCTGGCGCCAAGCTTCATAATCGTCAAACGGGTCGGTTGGCTTACCCCTCAGGTGATCGACAACATCAGCCGGGAGCACCGCGCCGCAGCCCGGCGTTGGCACGTTAACTGAAGCTCGCTGAGTGAATTGCACCTCTGCCGTTAGGCCGGAAGCGGCGCCGGTCGCTGTTGCCGTAAAGATTCCGTTGCCTGAGGTCGCCGACGCCATGTTCTGGGCTTTGCTGTTTGCAGCACTTGGTTGCGCGGGACTGGAGGTGGGCATCGGGCTCGTCGCGCTGAACGAGCCTGAGTCGTCCGCTGTGGCCTGAAAAGTTATCCCCTCGCTTTCTCCGCCGTCGCTAATGACAATCGTCACGACTTCGCCCGTCGCCCAATTGGTTCCGGTGAAAGTGATGATCTCGCCCGGGAAGTAACTTTCTTTATCGGTCGTCAGGGTAGGCCCATCGGCATTCGCGATCCTGAAGTTACCTTTTGAGAATTTGTGATTTGGTTCGAAAAGGCTGGCCTCTAAATTCGACAAGGAAGAACCGGACACATGCCCGGACTTGGCGCCGCTTGAATTTGCCGAAGACGGTCTCATCGATACGAAGACCATGGCGGCCATTGCCAGCAAGACGAATAACGCGACCAATTGGCCGCGTGTGATCGTCTTCCGAATTGTGCCAAGCACACTGTTGGCGGACGTGAAAGCTAGGCGAAGGTTCTTATTCATTGAAGGGGGAACTTCCTTTCGACTTTTGAGGCTGTCTTAAAGTATCGGGCAAACGTATTCAATTCTTACAACTACGCCGCTTTGCGCGCGCGATTTAATAATTCACCGTCAAGCGCTGAGCCGGGGCACGAAACGATAGCGATTGATTGCGACTGTTACCTGGCAGTCGCCATTTTCTTGTTCGCAGCGCGCTACGATGCCTCGCATTGCGACGGTAGCCTCGTAAACCTCTTCTCTGGATATAACGTAGCGGTGGCTTACTCGGGTCAGACTGCATTGTCAGCGGTAATGAATACCAGCCCAACATCAGGTAGTGTCTTAATTTGAGGATGAGGTCAGTACCGGGAGCGGTAGCGACCGGGTAACATCCTGGCAAACTCGATTCTGGCTTTCAGTTGCGACCCGGTCGCTACCGCTCCCGGTACTGACTCCATCACGTCAACGACAAATTAAGACACTACCCAACATCTTAAATAGAGAGCTTCGTACCTAGAAACTACGCTTGTTTTACGGTAGTTACAAGATTTAGAAATAAAAACAAGAAGAACAGGGATGGTACTTGGCAGGCTAGGCCACGCGCGCGCAATAGCACCAGGTGAAAAAGCAAACCTGATGCTGCCACCACCTCATAAGCTATCGAGGCGGCTATAATTGATGAGCAGAAGTATGAATACACCAATTCTGGAACGGAAGTTTGAAGGACTTACCTACTCTGACGCCGGGTGTGAGCGTCGTTCAGGAACAGAGATAGGCTTCGGTCAGTTTCCGAAAGTGATAGCCCAGAGCAGCGAACATCAACCCATCGTCGATCTTGTCCCGGTGCTGGGAAACAACTTGTCTCATGAAGCTCCAGAACTCTCCGCGCGAACGATCGCGAACACCCAGCGCAAAGACGATGCGCGCAAAAGCGAAGATATCTTCTTTCTTCAGTCCGCCTCCGCCTATCCGCGGTGCACCCTCACGCGCTACGCGGCCAAGGCTGTCCAGCGAACGCTGGTAATACTCGCCGGGACTGTAGATATTTCGGATGATGGATTTGTAGCCTTCAATCAACCGATCGGCGTCCATCTTCGGCACAAAGTTGAGCACACAATCTGTGTTGCTTCCACTATGCTCCTCGACCCCCATGAGCCGCCCTTCGCGTTCCAGGCGCCGCCAGAGTTGCGTGTCGGGAATTGCCGCCAGCAAGCCGACCATCGCGACCGGGATTGCGCTTTCACGAATGAAGTTTATCTGCCGCTCGTAGATGTCATCCGGATCATTATCAAAGCCGACGATAAAGCCGCCCAGCACCTCCATCCCGTAGCTCTGCACATGCCTTACCGAGTCGATTAGATCGCGGCGCGTGTTCTGACCTTTCTGAGCCTCTTTCAAGCTTTCCGTGACTGGCGTCTCGATGCCGATAAAGACCTGCCTGAATCCAGCTGTACGCATTTGTTCCAGCAACTCATCATCGTCAGCGAGATTTACGCTCGCTTCCGTGGTAAACGCGAACGGATAGTGATTGCGCGCAGACCATTCGGCCAGTTCCGGGATCAACGTTCTGACATTCTTTTTGTTACCTATGAAATTGTCGTCAACGATGAAGACCTCACCACGCCACCCAACCCGCACCAGCGCGTCCAACTCGGCGAGAATTTGCTGATTACTCTTCGTGCGTGGGACGCGACCATAGATCTCGATGATGTCGCAGAACTCACAATTGAATGGACAGCCGCGCGAGTACTGCACGGACATGTCGCTGTACTGCTCAAGTTCGGCCAGCGCGAAATCCGGAATGGGCGTTAGAGAGAGGGCCGGCCGCTCTGATGCCTGGTAAACCGCCTTCGCTCCGCCATGCGCAAGATCATCCAGGAACCCTGGAAACGTTGTTTCGACTTCGCCGACGAAAACGTGATCGGCTTGAATCGCATCGTTGAGACCCATCGAAGCATACGGGCCGCCCATGACAATCTTTTTCCCCTCAGCCTTACATAAGCTGATAACTTCTTTCAGCGACTCTTTCTGAACATACATCGCGCTGGCAAATACGACATCCGCCCATTTGAGATCGGCAGTGGTGAGCGGACGGACGTTCATGTCCACCAGTCGCCGGTTCCACGCCTTAGGCAGCATCGACGAGATCGTGAGCAGTCCGAGCGGCGGGAAGGCAGATTTCTTACCGATGAACTTCAGGGCGTGACGAAAGCTCCAGAAGGTGTCGGGGAATTCCGGATAGATGAGCAGGGCGTTCATAAGCGTCTAACCCAAACCGTCGCGATTTGCTTCTACCAATAGCGGAACAGTAAACCGGTTGCGCCTGATACCATGATGGTTCCCACCCAGGGAGAACCTAAGTAAGCCCCCATAACGATCGCAATCGCCAGAGCCGCGCCGAACCTGATTGGATACGCTTTGGGTTTTGATAACCGTTTCTTGCCTGAAATTACGAGCACCACAACCGATGCGACGATGAAAGGTACCAGAAGGTTTCCGATCCAGAATGAAGTATTAAATGACCGACTAAACATAGGACGCTCTTGAAACTAAGTCGCGAACAACCAAAACTTGCTGCTTTTGTCTGTGCCTCTTCAGATCTCAAACGACGCGCGGCAGGGCCATTTGTCTCTGGTCCAAAACCCGTTTCAACTTTCTTCCATTCCGCAAACTCCCGGGCTCGCATGGGACAACGCGAAACTCATAGAGCTTCATTTCGTAATTCTTCCAGAAGTCAGCGAATCCCGCGCGTAGATTGTCGAGGACAGCCCGTTCTATGTCTGGTTGATGATTAGAGTGATCGAGTTCAATGTGCAACTCGACAACGTCCCGCTTACCGTCATGTTTGATCACCGCTTGCCAGTCCGCACCGTGGCCGTTCACGTTGCGTAAGACTTCCTCGAATACCCACGGACCGACGTTGCCCATGCCACACACAGCCATTTCATCAGTGCGCGCCTGGATCTTCGCGATGCGCTTCGCAAACAAACCGCATTCGCACGGCTCGTCAACCAGTCTGGTTAAGTCGGTTGATCGATAACGGATTAGGGGCATCACGTCCCGCACGAGTGTCGTGTAGACAAGCTCGCCATAGCCTTCGACATCGGTTTCAGGCGTTTCGAAAAAGAAGAAAAGATCGTTGCGGTGATAGCCGTCCTGGCGCTCACACTCTGCGCCGAGCGTGCCGAACGATTCGGTCTGACCATAGCTGAGATAAAGCGGCGCGTTCCACACACTCTCAACGATATGCCGCGCTTCTTCCGTGATGTTCTCGCCACCTCCGAACAGAAGCTTAACGGGCCACGTGCCGCGTTCGCGCGCCAACTCCGACAGGCGCACGAGCCACGAAGGCTCGCCGAAGATCACATTCGGCTTGTACGCGCGCGCTCGTTCGTAAAACTCATGTGGCGGAATCTTACCCGCTTCGACATGGAAGCAGTCCAGGAATTGCACTGCCATGCGCAAAACCGCGGGCGAGACCCAGAACGAACAATCGTAAGCACTCAGGACACGATCGTGGGCCCGAATTCCTAAATGATAAAGACCAATCGCGGAAGTTCTGCCCATCTCGCTGAGCTCGCGTTGCGAAAAAAAGACTCGCTTCGGAATCGGGGAGGTCGTGCCAGTAGTTTCGAACGCCGTATCCGCGCGACCGGTAAGAAAGGCCTCGGCGCTGTGCTGGCGCAGGTCTTCGCCGGTCGTGTAGAAGTCGCCCAGTTGCGATGGATGTTCGATGCGGCGCACATCAATGCCGCGTTTGCGAAACTGCTCGCGATAGAAAGAAGAACGCTCAGCAGCGAGTCGCAGCGTCCGTCGAAAGCGGGCTCGCTGCAACGCATCTATCGCCCACGGTGGCGATACATTCAAGAAACGCACGGAGCGGTGCGGTTCCATGCGCAGCACCATGCGCTCGATCTGCTCGATCATCTTTGTCAGCATGAACTGATTCCGTCAGATTCTTTCCGGAGCGCAACGGCGAATTAACTGCTCAAAGAGTTCAACCGCAATGTCAATTTCTTCTTCCGTCATGTCGAAGCACGGGGCCAGCGTAAAAACGTTCTTGTAGTAGCCGCCAATATCCAGAACGAGACCGGTGCGGCGCCCGCGAGCGTCAAGATCGCCTTTCATGCCTTCCGCAAATATCTTATCGGTCAACTCACGATCGGGTTCGAAACCGTCCGCCTGGCAAAGCTCAATGCGCAAGGCCATACCCATGCCGTCCGTGTTGCCGATCACCTTCGGGTAGCGCCGCTGAAGCTCCCTGATTTGCTCAAGAAAATAAGCGCCTTTGCGCTGGGTAATCTCTTCGTAGTTTCCTTCTTCCATCATCCGCACGGCTTCAAGACCGACGGCCGTGCCGAGCGGATTTGAAGAGAAGGTCGAGTGTGTCGAGCCCGGCGGAAATACTCCGGGCGAAATCAACTCTTCGCGGGCCCACAGGCCCGAGAGCGGATTCAAGCCGTTAGTCAGCGCCTTACCAAAAACAATAATGTCCGGTTCAACGTTAAAATTTTCCATAGCCCAGAACTTTCCTGCCCGATAAAAGCCCATCTGAATCTCGTCATCAACGAGCAGGATGTTGCGTTCTCCGAGAATTTTTTTCAGCGCCGGAAAGTATTCGCGCGGTGGAATTACGTAACCGCCCGTCGCCTGAATCGGCTCAGCGTAGAAAGCGGCGAACTCAGATTCGCCTGCTTTTGTATCCCAGAAGGAGTTGTATTCGGTGTCGAAATTCTTCGCGAACTGATCGACACAATAGAGCTGGCAAGTCTCTCTTTGCTTACCATAGGGACAGCGGAAGCAGTAAGGAAAAGGGACGAAGTGAGCACGATCGGAAAAGTGACCGAAGCGGCGACGATAGCGATAACTGGAAGTGATCGCTGAAGCGCCCAGCGTTCGCCCGTGATATCCACCCATGAACGCGAAGACCAGATTCTTACCGGTAGAGTTGCGCACGATCTTTAGCGAGTCCTCGATCGCTTGCGCGCCGCCAACGTTGAAGTGCACACGCCCTTCGAGCCCGAACTTCGACTCATTCAGTCGCCCGATTGCAGCCGCCAACTCAACCTTCTCTGAGTGTAGGTACTGACACGCAAGCTGCGGCAATTTATCGATCTGATTCTTCAGTACATCATTCAGGCGCTGGTTGCCGTAGCCGAAGCTCGCGGCCGAGTACCACATCTGCAAATCGAGATACGGCGTCCCTTCGCGATCGAAAAGATAGTGGCCCTCAGCGCGCTCGAAGATCTTTGGTGGATCGAGATAGTGGACCGTATCTCCCCACGAACAGTGCTTGCGCTCGAGCTCAAGTAGTTTCTGCTCGTCCATCGCCGGTGTGAGTAGTTCAAGTTCGTTAATAGCTGTGCTCATAATCACCATGCCTATTCTCAAAAGTGCGCTTCAAGCGCTGACGCGGAAGAGCGTTTCTTCTCTTAAAAACCTGCGTGCGGTCAGCCAGTCGTGGAGGTACGCGGCAACGTCGCCGAGATTCTCGTAAGGAGTGTGTGCGATTGAGTGTTCTGTGCAATATGAACTGAGCCCGTTCTTAGCGAACACGAGATCGGCGCTCTCAACTGCGTAGCGATCCGATAAGCCGTCACCCACGAAAATGGCTTGCGCATTCGTCTTGTTGAGGAGCCGCATGACTGCGGGTTTGCATGTCGCGCATCCGTGCCCGCAGGTTTGATGGAAGAAGGGAAATTCCGTGCTCCACAGATGACCACGACCCTCAAGGTGGGCCGCACAAACGCGCCCACTCCTCAGCAGCGGAGCGATTCTCTTGTTGGCGGTGGCGAGAATGCGCCGAATGCAATAATCGAAACCATCACTCACGATGTGCGTGGGAATATAGTGCGCGGCGCTCAACTCAAGTAAGGCCAGGAGGTCTTCGTCGACGCCTATTTCGTCAAGCAACGCATCGATCTGCGTTCGCGTCGCGCGCACCAATTCCATCTGAGCGCGCAAACAGTCGCGCGATCCGATTAGGCCGGCGCGCCATTCCGCTTCGAAGGCGAGCCACGCCGGATCGGCGTAGGCTTCAAGTATGGCGTCAACCGCATCGCGACTTGAGATGGTGCCATCGAAATCGAGAAACAGAATTGCTTTTGGTTCTTGTGAGTTCGTCATAAACGCGCTCTTAACCAGTTGCTGAAGGCCAGTCGCTCTTCGTAACCAACTGATGGAGTGGCAATATCTTCAGGTTTCGGGCGTTCAATCCCTCAATAATCAAGGGCAATGCTGCGACTGTGTTCTGACGGTGGTGCTTTCCGGAACTATCGCCATCGTGCAGCAGAATGATTGAACCAGGCTGCACTTTGCTCAGAACGTTGCGCGCAATTTGATTCGCGCTGCGCCGCTTCCAATCGAATCCGGCAACGTCCCATTGCACCGTAAGAAGACCGAGAGCGCGCGTCGCTCCGAAATAAGCGGGGGTGCGCACGCCATAGGGCGGCCGCGCCAAAATTGGTCTAACTCCGATCGTCCTGGCGATTACATCTTGAGCGCGTCTTAGCTGATCACGTGTTTCAGACGCCCGTTGAAAGAGGTAAGAAGGATGTGAATACGAATGATTACCTACCTCATGGCCTTCTTTCAGCACGCGCTGCGCGATGCCTGGAAAGCTTTCAACTTCGCGCCCGACCATGAAGAATGTGGCCCTGAGATTGTGCTCTGCCAGTGTGTCCAGGATGCCCTCTGTGTCGGGCGACGGCCCGTCATCGAATGTCAAAGCGACCGCGTTCCGGTCTCTTCGGCCCCGCCAGCAGGTCCGGCCCAGCCACTGCGAGCGCACAGAGAAAGTTGCGTGATATAGGCTCGCTGCACCAATCGCCAGCGAAACCGTCGCCATAAGTGAAAGTCCGAATCGCATCGTTCGTCGTAGGCTCAATAAGGCCTTCACGCAGTCATCCTGCGCCTGTCCTCTTCTATCGGCGCCAGTAAATCGAGCGCCAGGCGCGCGATCTCTTTGCGCGCAATTGGGCGTGCCATCTTGTTCGATCTCATAGCCATCGCCGCAGTCGATTCCTCGTTTTGGAGTAACGAAACTACAACGCGCGCCGTTTCGACCGGGCCCTGAGCAATCAGCGCGGCGCCGGCATCGACCATCCGTTTGGCGTTGACGAACTCTGCACCCGGAATCGGATCAAAAAACACTACCGGCAAGGAGGACAACGCGGCTTCCGAAATTGTCAGGCCGCCAGGTTTCGTTACCAGCAGTGTGGCTACCTGCATTAGCGCGGCCACTTCATCAGTCCAGCCAACCACTCGCAGCGAAACTGGAGGCTTTGCTGTCGCGCGTTCCAGTCTGCGCTGTGCGCGTCTGTCTTTTCCCGCAATTGCTACGATCTGCATGGGCGCGTTGCTTTCACAAAGTTGCTCGGCTACTTGATGCATTCGCGTTGGTCCCATTCCACCGCCCATCAATAGGACGACGGGAGCGTTGTTGTTGATTCCATAACGCAGACGCACTGCTTTGGGATCGTGCGAAGTATCAAATGCGGAATCGATTGGAATCCCACAAATCGAAATCCGATTCGCGGGCGCGCCCCACGAGATCAATTCAGCGCGAACGCTCTCATCGGGGGCCGTGAACGCATCAACCTCGGGTTGCACCCAGATCGGCTCAGATTCGTAATCGGTAATCACACTCAGGATTGGTGCTTGCGTAAGTCTCAAGCGTCGCGCGATGGCGGCCATCTCGCAGGCAGCCACTTCCACGGCCACGATGACGTCGGGATCGAAACTCCTGATCGTCGAGAACACTTTCGGGCAACCCAATCGAAAGGCCCACGCCGGCGCAGTACTCTCATGCTTCTGACTCACCCGCGCGGTCGAGAGACGATCCCAAAGCGACGGCGCATAGCGCAGCATCAGCCAGTATGGCCATTCGTAGCAGGCCCTAAAAAATGATCGACACTCTGCGAGCGCATCAATCAAGACCACATGCGAGTTAGGCGCCTGATGACTCAACTCATCCGCGATCGCCTGCGCTGCCCGAAGATGGCCTGAGCCGAATGACAGAGTGAGAACAAGTGCCCTCATGTTAAGTAAATCTCACCGACTCCTTGTCAATGTTTGTAATCAGTCTTCCCGCCACTTCATTAATCTAAAGCCGAGCGCCAGCGTGGCGACCGCCATCAAGCTGAGCGCAAGCAGTTCATTTCCTATCGCATTTCCGCCGGCGAGCGTCGTCTGCACCGCGCGGGCCGCGAATGTCGTCGGCAGCAGTTGAGCAAACAACCGGACTACGCGCGGCATCATCTCCGGCGCGTAATAAACGGGTGCGAGGAAAATAAGTCCCGCGCCCAGGGTGTCGGTCAGAAGCGACCCCTGACTAAAGCTGCGCGCGCGCGCGGCGATGATGACCCCGAGTCCGCACAGGCACACAATCGTTAAGAGAATGACGAGAATCAGCAGCGGAAAATTTGGATTCATCTGAACCGAGAGGGCCCGTCCGACCACCAACAATGTCGTCGTGCTCACCGCCGCCTGCGCGATCGCAAAGACCAGCACGCCGAAGACATAAGAAGAAGGCGCGAGCGGCAGGGTCGCAAAGAGCTTGAGCCGTCCAGTGAACCGATTTTCCAGTAAGAGATAGCCCAGCCAACTGATCGAAGTTAGTGAAAGCGAAAAGACAATCGAGCCGGCGAGGAAACGCAGACGGCTTTGTTGCGGGGCGACTTCTCAACCCACGACGGCGTTGGCGAACAGATACATCGCAGTGGGAAACGCTACCGCGGCCAGTAGAAACGGGCCAACTTCGCGGCGCGTGCCGGCGAATTGGATACGGAAGACACAGATGATGTCCGTGGCGCGTGTCAACAAATTGCCTCCGCCTCGTCTTTATCGAAAGACTCACCCGTGAGCGTGAAGTAAACATCTTCAAGCGAAGCACGCGCGATTGAGTATTCAGATAGTCGTTCGCGCGCAATATGCTTCTGCGCGTCGGTGAAGCTCGCGCAGTAACGCACCTTCAGGTCGCTCAGCGGGTCGATTGGGTCGCGATAACTTAGACGATAGCTCCGTTCGAGGTGGCCCAGCAGTTCCTCCAGCTCGCCGAAAGCGATCAAGCGGCCCTGCGCGATGATGCCGACACGATCGCTTAGTCGTTCGGCCTCTTCCATGTAGTGCGTCGATAGAATGACGGTCGCGCCCGCGCTGACTGCCTGGCGAATCACCGCCCACACCGCACGGCGCGACGACGGATCAAGACCGGTGGTCGGCTCGTCCAAAACCAGCAGCGGCGGCCGGCCGAGGAGCGCCAGCCCGATCAGGATGCGACGGCGCTGCCCACCCGACAGCGCGCCGACTTTTTTGTTTGTTTCAGCGCGCAGGCCGAGTTCCGCGATCACTTCCCGTGCCGATTCGCGAGCTTCGCGTTTTGACAAGCGCTTGAGACGCGCGAACAATTCGAAATGTTCGCGCACCGTCAATCGTTCGAAGACGCCGGATTCCTGAGGCGTTATTCCCATCGCGCGCTTGGCCCGCTCCGGCTCGGCGACGACATCCACCCCAAACACGCTGATCGATCCCGACGTGGGCCGAAGTTCGGTCGTCAACTGTCGGAGAAAAGTTGTTTTGCCCGCACCATTCGGTCCGACGATCGCCACGACCTCGCCACGCCGCACTTCAAGACTGATACCTCGATTC
>QHXH01000439.1 GCA_003222855.1 Acidobacteriota bacterium | reverse complement strand
GAAGACGCAGGAGACGCAGCAAGCTCAGCTCACCTGTTACGCGGGCACTGCGGGCGCAGTGATTTACGACGAAGGCACTCTGTCGTCGTGCGAAAACCTCGCGCCGATCGGCAACCTGCGCGATCACGACTGGAACTTCCAGGGCTTGTGGCTGTCGCCCGAGATGAAAGCGCGCCGCAAGCACGCCGCCAACGGTTGTTTCTGCACGCACGAATCGAATTGCTACTATCCCTCGCTGCCTTTCAATCCAAAACACCTGATTCAAATCAAGAAACTGGAACGGGAGATGAGAAAGGCGCGGCGGGAACTCGAGCAGCAGGTAGAAGAACAGCCTGACGGAGTGGCAGTGAAAGTGTAACGCAAACTGTTAGTTTGCGATCGGTGCGCAAGCTAACAGCTTGCGTTACATGGGTAATGAATCCAAACGCGCCAAAAATTCTGATCATTTCTTCCGATACCGGTGGCGGACACCGTTCGGCGGCGGCGGCGATCGTTGCGGGCATCGAAAGCTTCGTCAAAGGTGAATCGTACGCCGTGCGGGTCGTCCGCGCGGTCGAAGAATCACATCATCTCGCTGCGAAGCTGGTCGCACTCTATAACTGGCTGCTGCGAAACAAGCAGCACTGGATGAAGTATTACTATTGGCTCATCAATCGCTTCCGGCCAGAGACGCGCGAGTTCTTTCATTCGCGCAGCATCGCATATGTTCGCAGCTTGTTTCAGCGATGGTGTCCGCACATTGTCGTCAGCGTGCATCCATTAACGCAACACATTTTCGCGCGCGTGTTGAAAGAGCTCGGACTCGCAGATCGTGTTCCGCTCGTGACTGTCGTCACTGATCCTTATTACGGATTCTGGAAAGGGTGGGCCTGCGATGATGTGAAGCTTTATCTCGTCGCCAGCGACGAGGCGCGCCGTCAGTTGATCGATTACGGGATCGCTCCCGAACGGATCAAAATCTCAGGCATGCCCGTTCATCCAAAGTTTTCTTTTCCCGGTGACGACGCCGCGCGAATCGCCCGCACCGCACTCGGACTTGATCCTGAGAAGTTCACGGTCTTTCTCAACGCCGGCTGGGAAGGCGGCGGAAACATTCCGTACATCTTTCGCGAGTTGGTTAGAGGCGAACTCGATGTGCAGGCAATTTTTCTCGCCGGCAAAAACGAAGATCTGAAAAATGAAGCCGAGGCCCTGGCTGCCGACGCCAAGTTTCCGATCAAAGTCATTGGCTATTCGGACGAAGTCGAACAACTCATGCGCGCGGCCAACGTCATGATTTCGAAGCTCGGCGGCCTGACTACCTTCGAGGCGCTAAGTTGTTGTGTGCCGATCATCGCCGATGTCACTACCGAGCCAATGCCGCAAGAGGCGGGCACGGTGAACCTGATTGCGAAGAGCGGCGCGGCGGTGATGCTGCAACGCGCTTCGGATATCGTGCCCGTGGTCCATCGCATGATCGAAGATTCGAAACACTATGCGGCTCTGCGGGCGGCGACGATTACCATTGCCATTCCGAACGCGACCCGGCGAATAGTTGAAGAGATTACCGCCCTGATTCCTGAGCCGGCTACGAAGACCGATCCGTTGATTGAAAAAGTCGCGTAATCCGGGCTTATCGGACCGGTCGCTAATGATTGTGATGGTGAGTGCTTCTTGACTGTCACGCTGCTTCGCGATTTAATCCCCCGTCGTTTTCGAATTCTTAAATACGCGGTTAACGTAGAGTTGTTGTCTCCCTGCGGGGATTTCAAAGAATGAGTCTGCTACTTGAAGGTAAACGCGCGTTCATCACCGGCGGAACGCGAGGGATTGGCGCCGCGCTCTGCGAGGTCTTTGCGCGCGAAGGCGCCGACGTTGCGTTCAATTACAACTCGCGTGACGATCTGGCGGAAGAAACCACGCGCAAAATTGAAGCGCATGGCCGCCGCGCGCGATCTTTCAAAGTCTCGATCGTGGACCGCTTCGGCATGAAGCATTTGACCAGAGATTTGGTGCATGAATGGGGCGGCATCGACATTCTCGTCAACAACGCGGCCATCAATCGCGGTGATAATTTTGCGACCACAACAGATCGCGCCTGGGACGAGGTCATCAATACCAATGTGGGAAGTCTGTTCGCCGTCACCAAACCGATTTACAAACAGATGATCCGGCAGCGCAAAGGAAAGATCCTCAACATCACGTCGATCGGCGCTCTGCGAGCCCTGCCGACTTCGGTTCATTACGCAACTTCGAAAGCTGCGATGATCGGCTTCACCAAATGCCTGGCCCGGGAAGCGGGAACATTCGGCGTTAGCGTCAACGCGATCGCCGCCGGCATCTTCGATACGGATTTGGCCCAGACCTTGCCCGAAAGGCTTCTGCAAATGCACGATTTCTGGGTGTCGGCCGGCCGCCTCGGCCGTCCCGCTGAGTTGGCTGAATATGCTGCGTTTATGGTGAGCGACCGCAACAGTTTCATGAATGCGGAAGTTGTGATCGTCGATGGCGGGGCGATTACCTGAAATACTGCGGCGGTTCATGAAGAAATTTCGGCCAGTCGGTGAGCATCGCCAGAATCACGATCGACGATAGGCAGACGAACAGGAACCAGAACAGCCAGAACAAAATGGCTTGCTGCATTTCGTCCGGCGACCAGTGCCGTTTCTCACTCGCCCGGTTTTGGTTTCTCAACTTCATCCAGTCTTTTCTCCAAAGCCCGGATTCGTTTCGGAAGTTCTCCCAACTTCTTGAACACAGCGACGGCTCGCCAAAAAGCGCTGACTTCAAACGCCGGCGTGCCGACCAGTATTTCTCCCGGCGCAACATCGTTCGGAACGCCACTCTGGGGATAGAGAATCGCGTCGTCCCCGACGGTGATGTGACCGCCGATGCCCACCTGACCCGTCAGGATCACTCGGTCGCCGACGCGCGAACTGCCGGCCAGGCCGACTTGGGCGCAGAGTAACGCGTCTTCACCGACAGTACATGAATGACCGATCTGGACCAGATTGTCCAGCTTCGCGCCGCGCTTGATGCGCGTTTCGCCGGTGGGATCACAACTCTGCCAATTTGCGGAATCTTCAACCAGTGTCGATCTTCGTCCTTGGCAAATCCGAAGCCGTCCGACCCGATGACGGCGTTGTTGTGAATAATGACGCGCTTACCAATAATTGAGTTACTGCGAATGGCAACGCCGGAGTGAATTTCCGTGTCATCGTCGATCGTCGAGTCTTCATAAATCGTCACATTCGGATGGATGCGAACGTGATCGCCGATTTTTACATTTCTTCCGATAACCGAACGCGCTCCGATGAAACTTCCTTCACCGATCTTCGATGTCAACTCGACGACCGCCGCAGGATCAATTCCCGCTTCGAATGAAGGCTGCGGATGAAAGACAATCAGCGCCCGAGTAAACGCCAGGTAAGGATCTTTGGCTCGCAGAATCGCTATGTCTGGTCGCAGGATTTCTAAATCCTCGGCGACATAGATTGCTGCGGCGCGGGTCGTCGCAATCTTGTTCGTATATTTCGGATTGGAAAGAAAAGTGACTTCGTCGGACCGTGCTTGATCAAGCCCGGCGGCGCCGCTGATTTCAATGTCGCCATCGCTGAGGGCGCACTCGGCGCCTGTCTGAGCAGCCAGGTCAAAGAGTTTCATCGGGGTGAGTTTATCTTATTAGATTGATTACACGCACGTTCGTGCCGTCGACGGAGTGGTCTGATGGCGTGATGGAGTCAGTACTGGGAGCGGTAGCGACCGGGTCCAAAGCAATGCAATTACTCGATGTTGATCATATAGCGACCCGGTCGCTACCGCTCCCGGTACTGACTCCATCGCGGAAAGGCTCGCTTCACATCATGCTCACCGGATCGATTTCCAAAGTCACCGAGCGCGAATCGCCACCGGCATCTGCGAAACTTTTCAGCGCCTGATCAATGACCGCGCGCATTTGTTTGCGGCTGCGTGATTTCACGAGAATTTGAATGCGGTGCTCGCCACGTAAACGCGCGAAGGGCGCCGGCGCCGGACCCAGAATGCGGCCCGAGTGATCGCGATTAGCTTCATTCAAAGCGTTTCGTAATTGCTGCGCCGTCGACCGGGCGCGGGCAGGATCCTTATGCCGCACCAGCAATAGCGCGAGCACGACAAAAGGCGGAAACCCCAGATTTCGGCGATGCCTAATCTCTTCGTCATAGAACCCGCGATAGTTCTGTGCCGTCGCGTGCCGCAGTGCGTAGTGATCCGGATGGTAGGTCTGAATCAAGACGCGTCCAGGCAAGTCGCCGCGGCCGGCGCGTCCGGCAACCTGGGTTATTAATTGAAAGGTGCGCTCGGCCGCGCGAAAATCGGGAAGGGCCAAAGCGGCGTCAACGGAAATCACGCCGACGAGTGTGACATTCGGAAAGTCATGTCCCTTCGCCAACATCTGTGTCCCGACGAGCATATCGATGTCTCCCTTGCTGAAATCCAGCAGAGTCTTTTCAAACTCATGCCGTCGCGTTTTGGTGTCACGATCGATTCGGCCGATCCGGATTTGCGGAAATCTCTTGCGCAAAATCTCCTCGATTTGTTCTGTGCCTTCGCCGACAAAATAAATGTATTTACTGGCGCAGGCCGGGCACTGGGAAGGCGCGCGCTGGCGGTGGTTGCAGTAATGACAAACCAGCGTCCGGTCGCTGCGATGATAAGTCAGCGTGACGTCGCAGTTCGGACATTCGATCGAATCGCCGCATGAGCGACAGAGAATAAAACTCGAATAGCCGCGACGATTCAGAAGAATGATCGACTGCTCACGACGCGCATGCGTTTGCTCGATCGCAGCCAGCAACTCATCAGAAAACACGACGGGCTTTTTGCGGCGCGCGAACACTTCTCGCATGTCGATGATCTCCGCGCGAGCCAGCGGACGATTTGCGATTCGATCTGATAATTGAACGTACTGGTACTTGCCTATTTGTGCGTTATGAAATGATTCGAGCGAGGGCGTGGCCGAGCCCAGCACAACCACCGCTGACTCTGATCGGCCGCGGACGATCGCCGTGTCGCGCGCGTGATAGAAAGGAGACTCCTCCTGTCGATAGGATGAATCCTGCTCTTCATCGATGATGATGAGACCGAGATCCTTCACCGGCGCGAACACCGCTGAGCGCGTGCCGAGCACGACGCGGGCTTCGCCGGAACGAAGCCGGGACCATTCATCGAAGCGCTCGCCTTTGGAAAGCGATGAATGAAAGATAGCGATTTCATTGCCGAAGTGCACACGCAGACGGCGAGAGAGAATCGGTGTCAAAGCAATTTCCGGAACCAGCATCATGGCGCCGCGATTCATTTCAATCGCCGCTTGCATCCCCCGAATGTAAATTTCAGTTTTGCCGCTCCCGGTGATTCCGTGCAGCAGGATCGACGCGAATACCTTCGATTGCAATGGATCGTAGATCGCACTCAATCCTTCGGCTTGCGCCTGCGTCAAAGTGAAATTCTCAGCGGCCGGAAGTTTCGCGTTGACCAGCGGATCGCGCCTCAGTTCCTCTTCAAATTCGGTTATCAGGCCTTTCTTCAAAAGAGTCCTGACCACTGACGCGCTGACATTTGCGCGCTGGATCAAGTCACTGGCGGCCATTGCGCCGTTGTAGCTTCTTAGAACATCCAGCGCGCGTCGTTGCGATTCTGTCATGCGCGATTTCTGTTGTCCGTTGTCGTCGATCGTCGCTTCCTCGAGCCGCACTGCGCGTCTTCGTTTCGCACGCGTTGCGGTCTTGCGGGTGCGATACGCTCGTTCGATCAGACGATCTCTCTCCAGTTCGCGCAGCCATTTGGGAACGCGCGCCGAGCCCATGCGGAGAGAGAAGGCGTTGATTTCGAATTCACCCTCACCAGCGAGCAGGGCCAGAGCGCGCCGCTTCACACTCAGCTCATCCGTTGAATTCGAAAGTTCGCGTCGTCCTTCCGCCGTGATCGAAACCGTTTGCTCGACAGTGGTGTTGATTCCCGCCGGGAGCGCCGCGCGCATGACTTCACCCCACGGCGCTGCGTAGTAATCGGCAACCCAGCGCGTGATTTCCAAAACCTCGGGAGTGAGCGGTGGATCGAGATCCAGAAGCTCCTTAACTTCCTTTATCCGGGATTCGTCCAGGCTCGTGCCTATGCGCAGGCCACTGCGCAGAGCGACGATGTAACCTGTGGTAAACGCGCGTCCGAGAGGTACAAGCACTCGCGAACCGACGCGCGCGATTCGACTCATTGGGCCAGGTAACCTGTAGGTAAATTTCTGGCTGACGTGCACGGGCGCCATTACATCGACAAATTTCGGAAGATCGTTATCAGTTGATTCGATGTTCGTCATGCTCCTGATTTCAGAAAGG
>QHXH01000228.1 GCA_003222855.1 Acidobacteriota bacterium | reverse complement strand
TGTAAATACAAATTTCGCCGGCTATGCGCATGGCCTCAAGCGCGATTTCGCGAGCGGACATTTTCGTGTTCGCGATCAACGCGCGCGCGGCCGCGAGCGCATACGACCCGCCGGAACCAATTGCCAGCACTCCGTCATCCGGTGAAATAACATCGCCATTACCTGACAACAGAAAAGAATTCTTTTCATCGGCGACAACTAACAGCGCTTCCAGATGACGAAGGATCTTGTCGGTTCGCCATTCCTTACTCAGTTCAATGGCCGCGCGATCCAGATTTCCGTGATATTGCTCGAGCTTGCCTTCGAAGCGTGTCAAAAGTGAAAAGGCATCCCCTGTCGCTCCGGCAAAGCCGGCGAGAATCTTGTCGTTGTAAAGCCGCCGGACCTTCTTGGCGCTGGCCTTCATTACGGTCTCGCCGACCGTGACCTGGCCATCACCCGCCATCGCTATGCGGTCGTCGCGACGCACCAGCAAGACCGTCGTGCTTCGCACCACCGGAGTATTTTTTCTCTTCATGGGCAAGAGAGCACTATAGGAACTGCCGCAAACATTAGTCAAGCGAGCGACTCTAAACTATGCGATACTCGGATCGATACACTTGCGCTATTATGTTCGCGGAAACCGGAAATCGATCTTCGGAGATTCTCTGATCGCATGAAGAGACTGGAAAGACCGCGCATCGGCATCACGATGCGCCTTGAACTTAAGACCAATCGCTTTTATCTCGCACGCTATTACAGCGAAGCGGTCGAAGCCGCGGGTGGATTGCCCGTGCACGTGGCCTTGATTCCGAATCCCGAATACATCGCCGGGGTCATGGCCGGAATCGATGGATTGCTCTTGCCGGGTAGCGATTCCGACATCGATCCCTTGCGATACGGCCAGGAGCCGTATCCTCGCCTCGGGAGCGTGCATCCTGAGAAAGATGCCACCGATTTGTTGGCACTCGAAGAAGCCGAGCGGCGCGCCACGCCGATCTTCGCAATTTGTTTTGGCATTCAATCGCTGAATGTATTTCGTGGTGGCACGTTGATTCAGGACATTCCCAGCCAACAACCAAAGGCTATCAAGCATAACCAGGGTGCGCCGCGCGATCGGCACTCGCATCGCGTGCGAATTCTTGATGGCAGCTTGCTTCGTCAGCTTGCAGCGAGCGAGACTGCGGCGGTCAACAGCCACCATCATCAGGCAATCGAAAACCTGGGCAGGGAACTGGTGGCGACCGCGTGGGCCTCAGACGGATTAGTCGAAGCGGTGGAAGACCCGCGCAGCGATCGTTTCGTCGTTGGCGTTCAGTGGCATCCCGAGCTGGCTTGGGACCGTGATCCTCTTTCGCAGGCGCTCTTTGGTCGCTTTGTCGATGAAGCGCGCAACTTTGCCCGTGCAAAGCAAATACAGCGTGAGGATGCGGTGAATGTTTGATACCAACGTCGCACCCCGATCCAATCTGCTTGAATCCGTGAGTTTGAAAGGCCGGGTTGCTTTGGTCACCGGCGGGTCGAGAGGCATCGGGCGCGCCGCGGTGGAATGCTTTGCCAGGCTCGGCGCGAACGTCGTTGCCAATTACGTGCGCGATGAAAACGCCGCGCAACAGGTCGTAAGTGAAGCCGAAGCCCGCGGTGTCGGCGGGTTGGCAGTTCAAGCAGATGTTTCGCTCAAGGGCGATGCCCAACGGTTGATCGATGCGACCACCAGGAAGTTCGATCGCGTCGACTTTCTGGTTTGCAACGCCGGCATTTGGGAAGGCGCTCCCGTCGATCAGATGAGCGAGGAAGTTTGGGATCGAACTATCGATCTGAATCTGAAAGGAACGTGGGCCGCCTGTCGCGCTGCTGTGCCGCAGATGAAGCGGCAACAGTTCGGCCGCATTGTTATCGTGAGCTCGACTGCAGGACAGCGCGGCGAAGCCAATGTCTCGAACTATGCGGCGTCCAAAGGCGGGCAGATCTCTTTTACGAAATCCCTGGCAGCGGAACTCGGCCCATTCGGCATCAATGTGAATTCAATCGCGCCAGGTTGGGTGGACACAGACATGTGCGCTGACGTGTTTGCCGAACCCGGTTATCGCAAGTCAATTGAGAATGGAATTCCGATCGGACGAGTCGCCACGCCTGAAGACATCGCCTGGCCGATTGTCTTTCTGTGCACCGAATGGGCCCGTCATATCAACGGCGAAATTCTCAACGTAAATGGTGGTTCCGTGCTCTGCGGATAAACGTCAAGCGGTCTTGTTGAAGATCAAGTGAACGATGTTTGAGCGATATACAGAGAGGGCCCGGCGCGTGATCTTTTTTGCGCGATATGAGGCGTCGCTTGCTGGCGCTGAAGCAATCGAGCCTGAACACCTCCTGCTGGGAATTGCCCGTGAGGATAAACCCTTGCTCGCACAATTCTTGCCGAACGGAAAAGGATCGATTGAGTTGATACGCTCGCGAATTGAACGACACGTTTCTGATAGAGAGCGAATAGCAACTCGTAATGAAATGCCGCTGGCTCCCGAATCAAAGCGGACCCTTCACTTCGCGCACGACGAAAGCTATCGGCTCTCCGACCATCACATCGGTACCGAACACCTCTTGCTGGGGTTGATGCGCGAAGAAACTTCAGGCGCTGCTCAGGTTCTTGCAGAGTTGGGCCTGCGGCTCGATGCCGTTCGCGAGGCGCTGGCGCGGGACCGCACCCTCCGCTCCATTCACGCCGCTGAGGCGCGGCGCTCACTTGATTCTCGCGGACGAGTTCGTATTGTTCTCGGAGTCGAAAACCTGCTGCACAATAAGATCGAAATGCTGAAAGGCGCGCGCGTCGGTCTCGTCGCGAATCAGGCCTCGGTCGATCACAATTTTCGCCACGTCGCCGACTTGTTCCACGAACATGTGGACATAAATCTCACAGCTCTCTTTGGCCCGCAGCACGGTATCCGCGGTGACGTCCAGGACAACATGGTCGAAACGTCGCACGCGACCGATCGCAAGACCGGAGTTCCGGTCTATTCGCTCTATAGTGAAACACGAGAGCCGACCGGAGACATGCTCCGCGACATTGACGTGATTGTCTTTGACCTGCAGGACGTCGGTACGCGCATTTACACGTTCGTCTACACGATGGCGAACTGTATGCGCGCGGCCAAGAAATTTGGGAAGAAGGTAATCGTCTGCGACCGTCCCAATCCGATTGGCGGAACGAAGACTGAAGGCGCGGTACTGGATCCTGCCTTCGCCTCGTTCGTCGGCCAGTTCCCAATTGAATCAGCATTTCGGCATCGGTTGCGAACTCGAATGCGTGACGATGTCCGCCTGGTCGCGTGATCTCTGGTATGACCAAACGGATGGGCCGTGGGTTCTGCCTTCGCCGAATATGCCGACGCTGGACAGCGCCACAGTCTTTCCCGGTTCCGTTCATTTGGAGGGCACTCAGATGTCTGAGGGCCGTGGCACGACGCGACCCTTTGAACTTGTTGGCGCGCCGTACATCGACGCAGAGGATTACGGCGCTGCTTTGCAGGCGCTCAATCTGGCTGGCGTTTACTTCCGCCCTTGCGTGTTTCTGCCGACGTTTCAGAAGCATGCTGGGAAAGGATGCGGCGGAGTACAGATTCACGTTACGGATCGCCAGACATTCAAGCCTGCAATCACAGGCATCGCCGTTGTGAAGACGGCTTTTGATATGTATCGTGATGAGTTTCGTTGGAAGGATCCGCCCTACGAATATGAGTACGATCGGAATCCGTTTGATTTGATCGCCGGGACAGACAAGGTGAGGGACGCAATTGAGCGCGGTGACTCGGTTGACGCGATCGAGCGAGCCTGGGAGCAGCCGCTCGAAGAATTCAATCGGACCCGGGCCGAGTTTCTCCTTTATTAGTATCTGAGCAGTGGTAAAGCCGACAGCTAACGAAATTTATGAGACTTGAGGGACGCGTCGCTCCGATAGTCGCACCACTTAAAGTAGACTATGAGCACCTGCAGGGAGGCATTGTTTGGTAACAAGAGAGATTGATCGTAGCGCCGCGAAGGCGCCGGGCCGAGCCTGGTTGTTAGCTCTCGGCGCCTGGGCGGTGCCGGGTCTGGGACATCTGGCACAAAAGAAATGGGCGCGCGGTCTCTTACTAGGCGGCGTAGTTTGGCTCATGTTTTTTGTCGGATTGGCTCTCGGTGGCCACCTCTTTAGAGTTTCCGGCAATGACCAGGGCTTTTCTGCTGCGCTTCAACTGCTGCCTATGAGCGCGAACTTTGGTGCCGGTCTTCTTTATGTTTTTTGCTGGTTGACGAACACCGGATTCGTGGAGCAGGCCCAGCGGGTGACCTACGAATACGGCAATACCTTTTTGCTGGTGGCTGGATTATTGAACTATCTGGCGATGCTCGACGCGTTTGATATCGCAGCCGGGAGGAAGCAATGAGGCACGTTCTGTGGATGACTCTCTTCGCTTCGCTGACGGCCGTCGTGTTCGGAGTCGTGGCCAAAGGATCCGATCGGCAGCGGTGCATTTACGGATTGAAAGTCTTCGCTGAATTCCTCGTTATTGCTTTCATCCTCGGTTGGATCTTGTACTTTCTGCCTCTCCGCTGATCTTAGTTCAGAGGGTGAACTCGCATGCGCTTAGTGACCACAGATGCGATCGTCCTGCGCAGCTACAATCTCGCCGAATCTGATCGCATCGTTTTGTGCCTCACGCGCAGCTCCGGTTTGATTCGCGCCGTGGCCAAAGGCGCGCGGCGAATGAAGAGCCGCTTCGGCGCGGCGCTTGAGCCTTTCACTGTGATAAAGCTTTCGTTCCACGAAAAGGAAAATCGCGAACTAGTGACCATGTCCAGTGCGGAGATCCTGAAGTCGTATTTCGATCTGAACTCGAATCTCGAGGCCGCTGAGGTCCTCGCGTACATGGGAGAGATGGTCGCGGAGTTTGCCCCACCTCATGAAGCGGATGAGCGTCTGTTCAGAATGTTGACTGCCTGCGTCGAGGCGCTGGCGCAACGAACAGGAAGCGAGCGCCGGCTCACGCGCTATTTCGAGATTTGGCTGCTGCGATTGGCAGGTCTGTTTCCGGATCTCCGATCATGCGCAAAATGCGGCGCCGAGCTGGGCCCGTCGGACCGGACCGCGGTCGATGCGGAACTGCAGCCTCGCTGTAATAAATGCAGCCCGGCGAACGCCTCGTTATTGTCAGCGGAAGCGATGAACATCATTCGTTCGACTCAACAGTTATCACCATCAAAGTTTGCTGAGAACTTTCTTTCAGAAAGCCAGTACGCTGAAATCGGCGATCTCACCCATCGCCTGATTACCAGAGCAATCGATCGACGGCCGCGCACGCTGGTAGCCTCGGGCCGGTAGACAAGACCATGGCCAAACGAAGATTGATCGAGCGTTACATTCTCAGGACAATCCTTCCCTATGGCGTTGCGGCGCTGTTGCTCCTTACCGCAATTCTGTTTGTTCAGCAAACCGGCCGTTATTTTGAGACAGTATTTCACGGGATCATGCCCGCTGAATTTGTTTACGGTCTGGCGCTCGCACTGCTGCCGACAGTTTTGATATTCACCATTCCCATGGCGGTTCTATGTGGAACCATCATTGGTTTTGGCCGCATGAGCGGCGACAGCGAACTGGTCGTGATGCGAGCGGCGGGCGTTAGTACCTGGCGCACACTTTGGCCGGCGTTACTTGTAGGGCTAATTGCCACGCTCGCTGCGGGTTACCTCAACCTCAGGGAAGCTCCGCGGTCCCAGCAGCAGTTGCGCTCGGTTGCCTTACGCAGCGCCTTATACAAGCTGGATTCACCGGTTGAGCCCCGCACCTTTACCAATGATTTTCCGGGATATGTGATTTACGTTCGCGACGGCGACAAAGCGCACGGCCAATGGGGCCGCGTATTTATTCAAAAGCAGAACGCTGATCATTCCACCAACATGGTTACCGCGCGTGCCGGACGAATTGATTCCTCTTCTGAAAAGTCTGAGTTGGTTTTGCAGGACGCTATGCAAACTACCGTGCCGGCCCCGGGGGCGCGCGATCAATCATATGTAGTCGAACGGCTTGAGACTTTAAGAATTACTTTCCCAACCGGACGCTCAACCCTGATTGAGAAACTTCAGAAGCCCGATGCGAACCCCGACGAGATGAGCTTTTCGGATCTTCGCCAGTACATTGCAAACAGTACCGGAGTCGAGCATCGCGAAGCGAACATCATTTTTCACAAACGTCTCGCCTTCGCGATCGCGCCATTTGTGTTCTCGTTGTTTGGGTCCGCGCTCGCGCTGCGAATGCGGCGCGGCAGTCGCGGCTTTGGTGTTTTGCTCTCGCTCTTGATTCTGGTCGCGTATTACCTGATGACCCTCGGCGGGGAACAGGCCGCGCGCGCCGGTTCTATTCCGGCAATTGCAGGTGCCTGGTTTGCTACCGCAGTCATCCTGGCAGTTGGAATTCTGATTTTAGTCTTGCGGGAAAGACAGTTTCGTTTGTGGTCCCGATCACGCCGGCCAATACCTGATCGATCAAGAGAGAGTCAAGGCAGGGCTTCGTCAAGGTCGAGACTCCGGCGCAGACTATCGATCGCGAATTTTCCGACCCTGCTCGACATTGGCATTGTGCGAACGATGACGTTGAGTTTTGTCTTTGGCTTTATTGCGCTGGTCGTCATCTTTGATGTCTTCACCACCTTTGAGCTGTGGCGATTCATTTCGGCCAATCGAGCCGGCCCCAGAGTGGTGGCTGAATATCTCTTCTACCTACTGCCGCTCGTCAGCGTCGAGCTTTTCCCTGGCAGCGTATTGGTCGCCGCGCTAATGACGCATGCGCCGATCGCGAAACGCAGGGAAGCGGTGGCCTGGTGGTCCAGCGGGCAAAGCGTTTATCGCTTAATGGTGCCGGGCTTCGCTTTCGCTGTCGTCATGGCCGCCGGCTCGTGGTTTATCCAGGAGCGAATCATGCCGCAATCGAATGTTCGCCAGGACGCGTTGCGCGCGCGCATTCGCGGGAACATCGCGCAACTCAGTGCCGGAGCGGATCGTCGCTGGCTGGTGAGCGCGGATGGGGCGCGAATTTATTCTTATGACTTTGATGATCGCCGCCAGGTCCTGCTCAAACCGTCGATCTATGAATTTGACGATCACCAGATCGAGCTTAGACGCGTGATCAATGGCGAGGAAGGGAAGTGGCTCGCTGGAAATCAGTTCGAGATCTCAAAAGCGCAATGGATCAATCTGGATCAGCCAAAGGTTGCCCGCGAATCTGCCGATCAGTTGCAGATTAGCGGCATTGACGCGCCGGCCGCGTTCAAGCCGACCGTAGATCGTCCCTCGCAATTGGACACCGCGGGATTGCGTAGTTACGTTGCAGCTTTAAGAGTTCGCGGCGCCGACACTGCGGCGCTTACGGTCGCATTACAACACAAATACGCCGCCCCGTTCACGGTCCTGGTGATGGCCTTGATCGGGATGCCACTCGCGATTGAATTCGGAAGAAAGAGCACCGTCATCGCGTTATGCTCGGCCGTGGTCGTGAGCCTGGCGTTTTGGTTGATCTCCGGAGGCTTTCAACAGCTCGGTGAGCATGCGCTGCTGCCGCCAGGGCCGGCTGTGTGGACTCCGATCGTTATGTTTGCCTGCGGTGGCCTGTACTTCATCTCACGCGTGAGGACGTAACGGTCTTCGCCTCATCGAAACGCTTGCGCTGAGATCACTATTTGAACTTAAGGCACTCAGTATCGTAGTACTTCTTAGGAGGTAACCCGATGTACTGTTCATCATGCGGAGTCGCAGTCACGCAGGGTCTACCGTACTGCAATTATTGCGGCGCCAAGTTGAGTACTGGAGACAGCGGCGACAAACCACCAGACATCAGACCCGGCGGGCGTCACGCGGAAAGTGACGCTTACCTCGTCTCAATGATGGTCGCTACTTTTGTGATGGGCCTGTTTGCAATTACGGTTTTCATGGGCGTGATGAAAACCGTGATCCATCTCGATACGGGAGCAATGCTGGGCTTTACGACGTTGAGCTTTCTGATAATGCTCATGCTCGAAGGAATTTTCATTCGCCTGCTGTTCCGTCCCATCAAGCATCGCGATAGTGAGCCACGCAACACTTTCCAGAATAATCGAGCTTCGACAAAAGAGCTTGAAGCGCAATCGCGTCGGCCCATGGAACCGATTGCCAGCGTCACTGAAAACACCACCCGCGCGTTTGATCCGATCTACAGCGAGCGAAAATAAGAGATGACCAGCGGAGCGCGCGGCGTTAGTTCCCTCTGCCTTGGGAGAGGGAGCTAAAACAAAAAGGGCAGTCATTTATCACGATTCAGGGATATGAGCCGGGCAGCCAAAAGTCTATTTGTTTTCGGCATCTACCTTTGCGGTTTGGGCCTGGCCCTGCTACTCGTCCCGAATCTTCTGCTGCGCGTTTTCAGAGCTCCGCTGACCTACGAAGTATGGATAAGAATCGATGGCATGTTCATCCTTTGCCTGAGCTTCTTTTATCTTCAGGCAGCGCGACACGAATTGACCGTCTTTATCCGCTGGACCGTTTGGGCCCGAATCGCGGTCATCTTCTTTCTCGGCACGTTTGTCCTGTTGCTTTCAGCTCCTAAGGCTCTGCTATTGTTTGGCCTGATCGATTTCATCTCGGCAATGTGGACGTTGCTTGCTTTAAGAAAAGACGTGGCGGCGTCAAGAGGATCTGATCGCCGCTAACTGACATTGCGTTCGCCGCCCTGCTGGTCGGCAGCAAAATGACAATGACAATTTGAGCATTCCACTTTCTGCTCTCTGGTTAATCTACCCATCTTCTTATTCGACAACCTCCATGTTCAGTTCTTGAGTCGCGCAAATCGCAAAGCGTATCGCCTGACGCGCGTATTGATGCAGTTTGAATCTCAGTCACACCACGGCTTTAGCCCGGTGGTTTCCAGCATGAGCAGAAAAGGAAAACCGTTTAAACGGTTTCTCATTGGTTCTTGGGCGTCTGCGCACACCGCGCTAAAGCGCCGGTGTGAATGAGAGCCGAAGGACACTGAATCAGCACTCTAAACGCTTCGATTTGCGATTGTGATGGAGCTACTGGAACTCTCTCGATCGTTCTTCCGTACAGCTGTTTACTTAATCGGCATTCTCAAACATTTTTCATCTCAGAGGACCTTAGGATGATATCCGCAAAGAGGACGGGCAGGATCATTGGCGCGCTATTGGTCCTTCAATTAGCAGGACTCATGGTGCCGTTCATATTGCTGCATCCGCTATTGGCGCCGCCCGGGTGGCTTGAAAATGCCGCGGCGGTCTCGCTTCAAATCAAGATCGCCGTCTTTCTTTTTTTCGCGAATTGCGCGCTGACGATCGGCATCGCCGTGGGTGCCTTCCAGATCTTTCGTCAATACAGCCATACGATGGCGCTTTGGCTGGTGGCCTTGAGCATCATCATGTTTGTAGCTCAGGCAGTCGACAACACCTATCTGCTGTCCATGGTGTCTCTGAGCCAGGAGTATTCAAAGACAGGTGCTGCGCATCCGGAACTTTTTCAGGCGCTCGCCATCTCCGTCGGCGCAACCAGAAAATGGGCGCATTACACAGAGCTGCTCGTTATCGATGGTTGGATGTTCATGTTCTACGGTTTGCTGTGGCGATCTGCGATTGTTCCGCGCGCACTCGCTGCCTTCGGACTGTTAACGGTCGCGCTACATACCACAGGGATCACCTTACCGCTCTGGCTGAGTTATCAGAGCGTGACGCTCATGGGTGTGCCGCTGGCTTTCAGTCACATCGCTTTGGCGCTATGGCTGATGGTGAAAGGATTCAGAGAGCGGGAACAAGCAAGCAAAGCGCCGGCAACATAGATCGGCGGCTCAACACGAAGGAAGAGTAGTGGCCTGATGTTGTGTTGCTACTGACAGAGTCATCCTGATGATTTCTCTTTCACACCTCGCTTCCTTCAGCGAGTTGCTAACACCGAGCGTGATTTCCGCTAGCCGTTGAAACGGTAATTATATAGTTGACTCACTCAAGTGGTAGGTCTTTTTTCAAGGCGCTGAAAGCGCTGGGTGTAAAAGCCTGGGCCAACGGCCCAGGTCTGGGTGCGTATGTTATTAGGAGCGCTGAAAGTGCGGCCTGGGCATGTTCAAAGCTCCAGACTCAACCAGCGCAATACTCGCAGCAAAGGCGGTCATATTGCGCGCTTTCAGCGCTCAGTTGTCTTTGCTTCGCCCACCCGGCCCGTTGGGCCGGGCTATTACATCTGGCGCCTTCGGCGCAGCATGCACTTAGCATGATCAGGTGAGTCAGATATGTAGTTACCGTTTCAAAGGCTTTCGAATGAGAAACTGTTGAAACAGTTAGCCAGATTCGGCGCCCTGAGTACACCTCGCTGAAGAAGTCTGTCGGAAAAAATGCCGTTAGGCACGAAATGTTTATAGATAGAAGTGCTCTTTTGATTTCAGCTCTTCCGACTTGAGCGAAATGCTCGCATTTCAGTTGTGACTGAAAGTTGTGTTGCTACACAGCGGGGCACTAGCCCGACCGTTAGGGAGGGCTCATTTCGGAAGGATTTGATATTGAGCCCTCCCTGACGGTCGGGCTAATTCCCCGGCAACACAACTTTCAGACACTACCCATGACACGCTCGGGTCTCTATCAAAGAAATGCTGCACGTCTTCTCTTGTTGACGTTCCTTCTCTTACCGGCGGCCGTGGCGCAAGAGTCGGGGAAGACTTTGGAATGGGCCGACCACACCAACATTAATTCGGGAAGAATTGACCCGCCCTGGACGAGGCGGATCGACGCCGTCGAATTGGAGGACATTCAAATCCACGGCAGATCCATTATGATCGGCGAACCGTTCCTGGGCGATCTCAGAGACATTACGTTCCGAGTCAAAAATATCTCTAACGGACCCATTGGGTTTATTCAGATTACGGTCACGTTACCTGAGATAAAAATCTCGCCCGACATCCCCTTTGTCAGAGCGTCGGCGAGTGGCAAAGAGCCAAAGCTCTTAGCGCCCGGAGCGGAAGCGGATCTAAGAATCCCGGATCGCACGCTTTACGATTGGGTGAAAGATTCGGCAGCGAAACAGGGTCGCGAGCTTTCGACAATTAAGAGAGCGGCCATTTACTCGGTTCTGGTTATCTCACCAAAAGACGGACAAGTAATGGGCGGATGTCTGAAGACGCTCGATTTGCGGAATGCTTGTCCAGCGAGCTGAGTCAGTCAGGTAATCGAACAACTCGAACTGTGCTTCCTCGATCGATCAGCTTTGCTCCCGCAGGCACGTTGATGAGCGCCGTCGCTTTTGCGAACGCGACGAAATCAGAAGAGCCGCCCCACTTCAAAGGTTCAGCCAGCAGCACTCCTTTTTCATCCGTTCGCAAGACTGCGGGCAGATAACTCTCTCGATCAGCCGAGCCTTTCACATCACGCGCGAGCACTGCATGATCTCGATCGAGTGTCGTGTGCGTTGCGCCTTGCATAGCTCGCAGCGCTGTCCGCACAAACAAATTGAAAGTCACCGCCACAGACACCGGATTGCCCGGCAGACCGAATACCAACGTATTTCCGAGCCGGGCGAAGACTGTCGGCTTGCCGGGGCGCAAGGCGACTCGTTCAAAGAAAATCTCAGCCCCGAGTTCTTTGAGCGCCACTTTCGTGAAGTCATAAACACCCATCGAAACGCCTCCCGAAGTGATCAGCACATCTGATGTTTCGGCCGCTTCTCGAATCATCCGTTTCAATTCTTCGGTGTTGTCGCCGGCGAGTGGCAGCCTCTCAACGATCGCGTTCGATTGCGACGCGTATGCTTCGATCGTGTAGTTGTTGGAGTCGCGGATTTGATCGCGGCCAGGTTTCTTATTTACATCGACGAGTTCGCTGCCTGTGGCCATGACCGCAAGGCGTGGTTGCCGGCTAACTCTGACCGCGGCATAACCAAACGATGTGAGGGTCGCAATCATTGCTGCGCTTATCTGTTCGCCCGCGCGCAGCACCGTCTCGCCTGCGTTAATTTCGCTCGCTTGCCTGACAATCGATCGGCCGGAACTGACTGGTTCAAGAATTTCTACGACTTCTGAACCATCTTCGCGAGTTAATTCGACTTGCTGAACGGCGTCCGCGCCTTTGGGGACGGGCGCTCCCGTCATGATCCGCACGGCCTGACCCGAATTCATTTCATGATGCCAACCGGCGCCCGCCGCTGATTCGCCAACAATGCGAAGTCGCGCCGGAGTGTTCCGGACATCGTCCGCGCGGACTGCATAACCGTCCATCTGTGCGCGATCGAATGGCGGCAGATCAGTGTCCGCGATGATGTCTTCCGCCAGAATCCGTGCCTCACTATTGCTGAGTTCAACAGACTCAACTCCAAGTTTTTCCGTATGGCGGAGAACGATCTCAATTGCTTCGGTTATCGGAATCATCGCTAATGAAGAATAGGAATTTCGTTTAGCTTCTTGAGTGGAAAAGGTGGGAAAAGAAAAAGCGGCTGCTCTTCAAATGAAAAGCAACCGCGTCGGAAAAATGGCGGAGCCGACGGGATTCGAACCCGCGACCTCCGACGTGACAGGCCGGCGTTCTAACCAACTGAACTACGACTCCGCGTTTCAAATCTCAAATTTGAGATTTGAGATCTCAGACTGGTGGGCGCGGAGGGACTCGAACCCCCAACCTCTTCCTTGTAAGGGAAGCCGTCTACCATTGACATACGTGCCCATTTTCAAAAATCAATCACCGATTCCGGTGTCTTCGGCGCCACTGTCGCTTTTTATGATAGTGATATGCAGTGCCGCCTGCCGCTCCCGCACCGGCGCCAATCAGCGCGCCCTTCTTGCCATTAATTAAGGCTCCCGCGCCGGCGCCTGCGACAGTTCCAATCCCGATGCGTTTTGCGGCTTTCGCTTTTCCTGCCTGCGGGTTGTGCCGGCGTCGTCGTTGCGCCGCGCCGCTGGTCGCCAGCAGAGTCATCGACAGCAAGCAAGCGGCCAGGAAGAGCGAGATTAAGCGTAAGGGTTTCATTCGATGCATACGCGTGGTCTCCGTAGTTACTTTAGAATGATCTTCCGAGCGTAATGTTGCCGATTTCTGAAGGATGACGAACGTGATCGTAAGGAAACGAACGAAGGGTGTCAAGAAGCGAGGCAGAAGCCCGCGCCTTAGCAAAGGCGCACGGGAGTGATAGCTGCGGATCAAGCACGCTACAGCCACCCTTATTTCCAGGTTGCATTTTCGATCCGCTTACTATCGTTCGCGGTTTTGAAATCCGCGCTTGGTCTGCTCATAGTTTGACGTTATTATTTTATCAACCCCGGAGCTGTCAGCTTCATCAACTCCATGCGCGCACATCGAGTCCCGGTTAGCTTAGTGATTCATTTTGTTTGGCCGCTACTGTTTGTGGCGCTTCTTTTTTTCCAGCAAACGGCGTCCTCACAGAGCAACCAGCAAAACACTCAACAGCAACGGCCGCGTACAGTCGGAGCGAATCAGAACACCAACGCGCGCCCCACGAACCAGTCGCAAACAAATTCAGCAGAAGAGGTAGGAGAGGGCGACGTCGTGCGCGTCGAGACACAGCTCGTCACCGTACCCGCTGTCGTCACGGACAAGACTGGCCGGCCGATTTCAACTTTAAGACAAGAGAACTTCGCAGTCTTCGAAGACGGTAAGCCGCAACGCCTGACGAACTTTGCCACGACTGAAGCGCCGTTTGAAATTGCCCTGTTGTTGGACACCTCAGGCTCGACGCGCGATGACCTCGGTCTGATTCGCGACGCCGCGAACGCCTTTATTAGCGCGCTAAGAGCCGGCGATCGGATTTCGGTCGTCGCCTTTAATAACGAGCGTGGGACTACTGGTCCCATCGCTTCAGTTGATGTGCTGACTCCGCTGACGGACAAACGTATTGTATTGCGCACCGCGGTGGCCAATCTCGGCACGAGTAACGGCACGCCATTCTATGACGCTCTCTTGCGCATTGGTGATCAGGTTTTCCACGATCCACCAACCGATCAATTTCGCGGCCGGCGAGCGGTTGTGGCGCTGACCGACGGCGTCGATTCCACCAGCAATTCTGATTTTGAGGAAGCGCGTACAAAACTGTCGCGCGCCGGTGTGGCTGCTTACTTCATTCAGGTCAGCACCGAAGATTACGTCGAAGATCGTTTGTTGAAAGACTGTCAGGACGACGGTCGCCTGACGCTTTCTGCCAAACAATTGGAACGATTTCGGCGTCTGTTTGTGCCCTCGGCGCAACGCGAGGACTATCAGGATTTTTGCCGGCTGGGCCAGTTCGAAAGAATGGACATTAGTCGCCAGCTTTACAATTTGGCGCGTCGCGAGATGGGTGAACTCGCGCGGGCGACCGGCGGCAGAAATTTTTCCGCGGCCAGTTTGCAGGAGGCGAGCGCCGCCTTCGCGCAAGTCGCTAACGAAATCGGCACCCAATACAGCCTCGGTTATTATCCTTCAGACAAAACTCGTGACGGGCGCTTTCGCCAAATCAAAGTCGAGCTGCGCGGCATAAAAGACGCCAACGTGCGCGCTCGCGATGGATACTATGCGCCGAAGCAGTAATCTCGTCTGCGAAGGGGCGGGGCAGTAGCCCGACCGTCAGGGAGGGCGTTTACAGAAGTTTTAGAAATTCCTCGTTCGTGAATCCCGCTTGCTTAACGATTGATTGGAGCGTTCCACGCTTCAAGTCGCGATTGTGAAAAGGAACAGTCACCCGAAGCGTTGGTTTTGCAGGATGTTTGAGAATGTAATGGCTTCCGGTCACGCGATGAACAGAGAATCCGGCGCGTTCGAGTACAGTTATGAGTTGTTTCGGTCGGACAGCAGGAATGTTTTGCTTCATAACCGTGGTCCCAGTAAACAAGCTGACATAACGCTTCACCTCTAACACCTGATTGCTCGAATCAACGGTTGTTGGACTCGACACATTAGCCATGACAGCACCGGATGCTCTAATCAGTCAGAAGGTAATTGGAAACGGAGTAGCCGCTGCTTTGCCACCCAGTCTGCGGGGACGGTAAGTGGCTCAGCATAAGGAAACCCGATCCAGTTTAAGAAAGACTTCGCTGTAATGGTTGCTCCACTGCTCTTGTCGCTGTATGCAACTCGATAGGCCCTTTCGTCGTTGTCGCCAGCTACCTTAATGGCAGCTGTCCTTTTTCGGGCGTCCCATAGAAACAGAACGGCATCCGGTAGGCGCCTTCTGCTCACCAAACATTCTACGGCTCCTTGGTTTAGGTAAATCC